>CADCIK010000019.1 GCA_902801415.1 uncultured Lachnospiraceae bacterium | reverse complement strand
GATGTTATGAAATATCCATGACACTGGCTTTTCTTACTGAGATATACCAAGTGAAAAACCTTGGATTTTCAACAAAAACTACTTGATTATATGAGGAGGTATAATGCTATGAAGAAAAATGGGCAGGGTATTAATTATTGGTTTGTCGCTGTTTTGTCTGATCGTGTGCGCCAGATCGATAGCAACTGAGCACAGTCAGGGATCAGTGATACAAAAAGAGGAAGCAGACGAAGCGGTACTGCTTGGTGAGTATTGGTCTGAGGGGTCGGGACCGGCAGAAAGTTTAAATGAGTATATTGCCTCCGTCACGGACCAAAGCTCTCCTGACTATATACCGGTAGAAAAACGGATCGCAGTAAGAGCGCGGCCTACATGGTTCTGGCTGATGACGAGGAGCGGGAGTACGGAGACGCAGAAGCGGCAAAAGAGAAAAGGGCTTCTTATGAAAAACAGGGGATCGGAGTCATCTCAATGAAGGATGATTTCAAGACCATTTATGGCGAAGGAGTACAGAAAGCAGAGCCTTAACCTGTTCTGAAAAGGCAGGATTATACGGATTACTGAACATCACGAAAGGGCTGGTACTATGGGATTATTTGATATCTTCAATAAAAAGAAAGAAGAGCCTGTCATCAAGCCGGAGGAAAAAGAAGTTGAAGCGATCGGCTGGCAGGCAATTGAGCAGGAATTCTTAAGAGTGTATCCCGGACAGGATAATCCGAAGCACTATGGAACATTAATAAAATGGGTGCTTGGCGGAAAGGATCCATTAGACGGAATCAGCATTTATGACGGAGGCAGCTACTGGCACTTCGTCTCATTCGGGCAGACAGAAATATACGAGAAGGAAACGGATACACCTGATATCAGCGGCTACGGATATGAGCTCACATTCAAACTCAAAAAGGATGAATATGAAGATGAAGAAGCCGAGATCAGGAATATTTGCGGTATCCTGCAGATGATCGCCAGACTGACATTTACGAAAGGAGAGATATTCCGTCCATTCGAATTCCTCTATACCGGTCAGACGGCAGGAATCGACGCCAAGCAAAAGTCAAACATCACAGGATTCATTACCGTGAAAGATCCTACGGTGGAAACGATCGATACTCCTAACGGAAGAGTTGAGTTTTTAGAGCTTATAGGCATGACCGATGCTGAGCTGAAGACACTATCTGATGTCGGTTCAGTCATGGAAATCTACAGGAAACTCGGTTCTGACATTACGGACTATCACAGACAGTCAATTGTATAGTTAATAAAACAATAATATATAATCGGTATATGAAGAAGAAGGACTCGCTCATGAAGAGATTATTATCTATGATCATGACGATTATGCTGATTGCTTCATCAGTGGGTGTTTTTACTCAAAATCGTTCGTATTTGATGTGACAGGAAATCAGATCACGGCCGGCAAATGACTCTACTCTCCGTAGGTAGTGTTCCACAAGCTGCTGTTTTACAATCTGTACATGGAGGTGATGAATATGAACCAATATGTTACAGGAACAGTCATAAGGGAACTGAGAGAGAAGAATAAGATGACCCAGCTTCAGCTGGCGGAGAAACTCGGGGTCAGCGATAAGACTATATCAAAGTGGGAGACGGGAAAGGGATATCCGGATATTACCTTGCTGGAGCCTATTGCGAAGGCGTTCAGGATTTCAGTGACGGAGCTGATCTCCGGGAATACGATCCGGAATGCGAATGTATCCGCGAATATGCTGCGCTCCAAATTCTACGTCTGCCCTGTCTGCGGGAACGCGATCCACAGCATGGGAGAGGCGGCCATTCATTGTCATGGACTCCTGCTCACGCCGCTCATAGCAGAAGCTGCGGATGAGCGGCACAAGATCTTTATTGATCGTGTCGAGGATGAATACTATGTGAAGATCGATCACAGCATGACAAAGGACCACTACATTTCCTTTGTGGCAGCGTTGTCATCCGACGCGATACAGATGGTAAAGCTTTATCCGGAGGGGGCTTCCGAAGTGAGATTTAAGATCAGGGGAGTCAGAAAAATCCTTTTTTATTGCAACCGCGACGGACTGTATTCGATCGACGTCATAAAGAGTATCGATGTCAAAGAAATGTAAAATGCTGAAAGATCCGGCCGTCCGGAGTTGTCTGTGAGCCCGTCACGCTGTAAAGTTTAATGGAAACGGTTTAAATCAGAAGACAACGAGGTTATGTATGATCGCATCCCTGAGAAAAGCGGATATCCTGCTCTTTTTCTCTTTTTTGGCCCTGGCAGCCTTGATTGCGGTACTGCCGCTTATGCGCTCCTCAGGCGGCGAGCAAATGGTGAGGATCATAAGCGGGGGAGAAATAACAGGCATTTATCCGCTTGAAAATGATATTGACGTCGAGGTGAGACACGACGGGCACCTCAACATCGTGTCCATTAAGGATAAAAAAGTCCATATGGAGTATTCCGACTGCAAAAATCAGGTCTGCGTCCATACCGGGGAGATCACACGGACGGGAGAGACTATTGTTTGCCTGCCCAATTATCTGATCGTAGAGATTACCGGCAGCCGGGAAGGAGGTGATGCGGATGACGCCGTCGATGTCATCGTCAAATGAGGGGTCTTCCGCGCGCAGAATAGCCCTTACGGGGCTTCTTGCCGCTCTCGCCCTGATCTTTTCTTATGTGGAAGTCCTGTTCCCGTTTAACGCGGGGATTCCGGGTATTAAGCTCGGACTGGCCAATCTGGTACCCCTGATCATTATGTACCGTCTGGATGCGCGGTACGCGTTCGCGGCGAATCTGATCCGCGTACTGCTTGCAGGACTCCTCTTCAGCGGCCTGTTTGCCGCCCTCTATTCACTCGCCGGCAGCTGCGTCAGTTTCCTGATCATGTATCTGCTCAAGAAGACCGACCGTTTTTCCATCATCGGCGTGAGTATGGCCGGAGGCGTCTTCCATAACCTGGGACAGCTGGCAGTAGCGATACTCCTGGTGTCCGGGCCGCAGCTCATCCACTATATGCCTGTCCTCATCCTCTCAGGAATGATTGCAGGGATCATCGTCGGGATCGGCGCATATATACTTGCTGAAAGGCTGCCGGCCAGACTTTTCAAATGACAGATTATTAATATTGCAGTCCGGGAAAGACGAAGAATACGGAAACGGAGCAGAAAATCCATCGATTGTGACGGCCAGGATGATCTGCAGGCTATGTATGAAATGGTCGACAAGTATCGGGAAGACTTATCTGGAGACCAAACGGAGACCGCGGTTTATCGTAAGCAGCAGGACATGGGAGGAGACAGATACTGTTCCGGCTTCGGACAGGCCTGCATCACATAAACAGGTTGACAGAGAAAAGGAAGAACAGGAGAAACTGCTTCAATGAAGTTAGTATTGCTATTGGTTTTGATCTGCCTGGGAACAGGCATAGCGGCGCTGATCCGCACGCTGACGATCCCGGTGCGGAAATCTGATTATAAACCGCTGCAGGGAGATCCCAGAGCGGAGGAATATGCCGCGAAGCTTTCCCAAATGGTGCAGTATGATACGACCTCTTACGCCTTCACTGATCAGAGGGAGACATTCCTCGGGTATCACAAGGTTTTGGCATCGCTGTTTCCACTGGTGCACGAGAGGCTGGAGATCATAGAGATTGACGGAAGTCTTCTGTTTCATTACAAGGGACTCTCGGATCAAAAGCCGATCGTCCTCATGGGACATCAGGACGTAGTCCCTGCGCCTGAAGGATGGGACAAGCCGCCGTTCAGCGGAGAGATCGCGGACGGAAAGGTCTACGGAAGAGGATCGGTCGACACGAAATGCTCCTGCATGGCCTTCTTTCAGGCGGCTGAAGAGCTTCTGGCAGAAGGATATGTGCCCGAACAGGATGTATGGCTCTCTACGTCCTGCACCGAGGAGTGGGGCGGTCCCGGCTGTCCGGCGCTTGTCGCGGAACTGGAGAAAAGAGGCGTGAAGCCCTGGCTTGTCTGTGACGAGGGCGGCGGCATTTATACCGATCCCATGATGGGGATCAGGGGCAATTTCGCCATGATCGGCGTGGCGGAAAAAGGAAGAGCCAACGTCAGATTCATTGCGAAAGGAAATGGCGGCCACGCGAGCACGCCGCAGAAGAATTCCCCCATTGCAAGACTGGCCGCTTTTGTCTGCGATGTGGAGAAGCACTGTCCTTTTAAGAGCGAGATGGAGCCGGAGACCAGGGCTATGCTGGAGGCGCTCGCGCCGGCGGCTTCCTTCCCGATCCGTCTGATCCTGGAGAACCTGTGGTTCTTCCGGTATCCGGTCGAGTGGTTTACGCCCATGATCAACGGACAGGCGGCCGCAATGCTGCGGACGACGATCACATTCACGATGGCGTCGGGTTCCAACGCCTGCAACGTCATGCCCAGAGAGGCTTCAGTCGGCGCCAACATGCGCTTCATCCATCATCAGGATATGGAGGAGAGCCTTGCGGTGATCGGGAAGATCGCGAAGAAGTATGATCTGGAGATGGAAGTCATGCAGGGCGGACCCTGTTCCAAGATGATCGACATCCACGGAGAAGTATATAAATTCGTGGCGGATACAGTCACCAGGACTTTTCCCGGCTGTGTCAGCAGCCCCTATGTGCTGACAGCGGCCACGGACGCGACTTTCTATGAGAAGATCTGCGACAACTGCATCCGGTTCGCGCCGATCGTATACGGACCTGAGGAGAAGAAGGGCATACACGGCGTCAATGAGGCGCTCCGCTATGACTGCCTGCCCGGCGCGGTGGACTTTTACAAGAACCTGATCAGGGACAACCACTGATCGGAGCAGGGAAAGTGGCCGCAAAGCCGGATCGATCTGCGGGATCAAGGCGCAGAATCGCAAATGAACAGTTGATTCGTGCCAAAATCGTGATATACTACTAAAGCGCGCAAGGCGCCGACAGTTCGTTTGTACCATCCTGTCGTTAAACAAAACCAGGACTGTAAAGGATATACGGTGTGTGCACGGCCTGATGACGGGCTGTACGGCGCTCACATATCTGTCTTTCATTCCATAATGAAGATCACAGCTCCGCGGTACTGACCGCGGAGCTTTTTTACTGCCATGGAGTTCGTGATGCCGGGCTTATTTTGACAAGGAATCCGTGGCACTGAGTTTAAACTGCCATGAAAGATATGGCGCCGAAAGGGGAACAGGATATGTATTTGATCAGATCGGAGTGCAGCTTTGACGCGGCCCATTTCCTGAAGGGATACAGCGGGAAGTGCCGGAATCTGCACGGCCACCGCTGGAGAGTAGTCGCGGAACTGAAGGGTGAGACCCTCAGCGAAGAGGAGCAGACGAGAGGCATGCTGCTGGATTTTGGCGACCTGAAAGGACTGCTGAAAGAAAAGTGCGACGCACTCGATCACTGCCTGATCTACGAGGCGGAATCCCTCAGGGAAAAGACATTGGAGGCCCTCAGGGAAGAGGAATTCAGGCTGGTCGAGGTGCCGTTCAGGCCGACCGCGGAGAATTTTGCCCGCTATTTCTTTGAGGAGATCCAAAGGGCAGGATTCCCGGTCCGGCGCGTGGAAGTATTCGAGACGCCGACAAACTGCGCAGTCTACGAAGAGCAATGAGGCGGCGGCAGGAAAGAAGAGCGGAGAAGAGATCATGAGAGTAGCGGAAAAGTTTATCAGCATCAACGGGGAAGGCACAAGAGCCGGGGAACTGGCCGTCTTCATTCGCTTTCAGGGGTGCAACCTGCGCTGCAGCTATTGCGACACAATGTGGGCCAACGAGCCGGACTGCCCCTATGAGGAGATGAGCCCGGAAGAGATCTGCGATTATGTGGCAGGGACCGGGATCACAAACTGTACACTGACAGGCGGTGAGCCGCTCCTGCAAAGAGATATGAAGCAGCTGGTCAGGCTCCTCATTGATCAGTGCGGATGCCGGGTGGAGATCGAGACCAACGGGTCAGCGAATCTTACGCCCTTAACAAAGGATCCTCAGCACAGGCCTGTATTTACTATGGATTACAAGCTGCCGTCCAGCGGCTGTGAGAGCGCGATGCGCATGGAGAATTTCGAACTTCTTGACAGAGAAGATACGGTGAAATTCGTCTCCGGAAGCCGGGAGGATCTTGAAAGGGCGTATGAGATCATGCAGGAATACAGCCTGACGGACCAGTGCCACGTGTATTTCAGTCCTGTGTTCGGATCCATCGAACCGGCCTCGATCGTGGACTTCATGCAGCAAAGAAGATTGAACAAGGTGCGCTTACAGATCCAGATGCACAAAGTGATCTGGGATCCGGACCGGCGCGGCGTCTGACGGGAGAGATATTATGATAGACCAGAGAGCAATAGAAGAACATATCAGGGGTATTTTGACAGCGCTCGGAGACGACCCGGACAGAGAAGGATTGAAAGATACGCCCAAGCGTGTGGCGCAGATGTACGCGGAAGTCTTTGAGGGCATGAACTATACAAACCATGAGATCGCGGAGATGTTCGGCAAGACCTTCGAGGAGGGATTTGAGCTGCATCCGGACGAATCCGGACGGGTCGTCGTGATGAAGGACATCGACATGTTTTCCTACTGTGAGCACCACATGGCGCTCATGTATGATATGAAGGCGACGGTGGCCTATGTCCCCAAAGGCAAAGTCATCGGCCTCTCCAAGATCGCGCGCGTATGCGACATGGTGGGACGAAGGCTCCAGCTGCAGGAGAAGATCGGACGGGATATCGCGGATATCATGACGGAGATCACCGGCAGTGAGGACGTGGCAGTGACGCTTGAAGCCTGCCACAGCTGCGTGACAGCCAGAGGCATCAAGAAGACCAATACCAAAACATTCACGGCGGAGCTGCGGGGACAGTTCCGGACGGATCCTGCCATGCAGTTTTATCTCAAGTGAGGGGAACGCAGACAGGTCACCAGATCAAACGGAGGACTCCAATGAAAGCACTAGTACTTATGAGCGGCGGCGTCGATTCCTCGACAGCATTGGGAATGGCCGTCGACCGATACGGAAAAGAAAACGTGATCGCACTCTCTGTCTCCTATGGCCAGAAGCACGACAAAGAGATCCGGGCGGCAGAAGCGGTGACCGCGCATTACAGCGTCGAGCAGATGTTCCTGGACCTGAGCAGGATCTTTGAATACAGCAACTGCTCCCTTCTGCAGCAGTCCACGGACGAGATCCCGCAGAGCAGCTATTCCAAACAGATCAGTGAGACAGGGGGCCAAAAGCCTGTCAGCACGTATGTGCCGTTCCGAAACGGACTTTTCCTCTCATCTGCTGCAAGCATTGCCCTGAGCAGGGACTGCGGAGTTATTTTCTATGGCGCGCACGCGGATGATGCAGCAGGGGCGGCCTATCCGGACTGCTCGCCCGTGTTTAACAACGCAATGAATCAGGCGATCTGGGAGGGATCGGGTCATCAGGTCAGGATAGAGGCGCCTTTTGTCAATATGAACAAAGCGGACATTGTGAAGACAGGCCTGGAACTGGGAGTTCCCTACGAACTGACCTGGTCCTGCTATGAAGGCAAGGATGAGCCCTGCGGAAAGTGCGGCACATGCATCGACAGAGCAGCCGCGTTCGCTGCCAATGGCGTCGCGGATCCCGCGATCAGGATGCGCAGGAAAGGAGAGTGCAAGGAATGAGTGAAGAAAGAGTGAGAGAGAATGAAGGACTGACGCTTCTTGGAAACAGAAATGTGAAGTACGATACGGATTACAATCCGAACCTCCTTGAGACCTTCGAGAACAAGCATCAGGAGAACGATTACTGGGTCAAGTTCAACTGCCCGGAGTTTACATCCCTCTGCCCCATTACCGGACAGCCTGATTTTGCCACGATCTATATCTCCTATGTCCCTTCCGTGAAAATGGTGGAGAGCAAGAGCCTGAAGCTGTATCTGTTCTCTTTCCGCAATCACGGAGATTTCCATGAGGATTGTGTCAACAAGATCATGAAGGACCTGATCCGGCTTATGGATCCCAAATACATCGAAGTGCACGGGAGATTTTTGCCCAGAGGCGGCATTTCCATCGATCCCTACTGCAACTACGGCAAAGAGGGGACCAAGTGGGAGCAGATCGCCATGAACCGCCTTGCCTGGCACGACCTCAATCCCGACAACGTCGACAATCGCTGAAGAAACCAGTTAAGAGAACATAAAGCACCCCGGTACCATAAGGTATCGGGGTGTTTTGGCAAAGAGCCGCTTTATATGGTGTTCTTATTCGGTCCGCAGCGCGATGACGGGATCCTTCTTGGAAGCCGAACGTGACGGGATCAGTCCGCCGATCATGGTCAGAAGGGTAGCGATGGCGATGAGTACCAGCGCGGCCGGAAGTCCAAGAACAGCGGTGATGTCATCGATCTCCGTGACTTTGTGGATGACATGGTTGATCGGGAACAATAAGAGCCGCGTCACAACGACGCCGATAATGCCCGACAAAAGTCCGATAATGCATGTCTCCGCGTTGAAGATGGAGGAGATGTTCCTCTTGGAGGCGCCGATCGCACGCAGGATACCGATTTCCTTGGTCCTCTCCAGAACGGAGATATAGGTGATGATGCCGATCATGATCGAGGAAACGATCAGAGAGATCGACACGAACGAGATGAGCACATAGGTGACCGCGTTGACGATGGTTTCCACAGAACCCATCAGGATCCCGGTAATGTCCGTGTACTGCAGTTTCTGCTCCTCTTCAGCATTGTCATTGTAGAAGGTCAGGAAATCCGTGAAACGGTTCTTGGACTCGAAGTCGTTGAAATAGAAGGAGATGCCGGTCGGGTCATCCTTGTCCTGGTAGCCCAGCTTCAAAAGATTTCCTTTGTAGGAAGTGTCCTCGCCCGTGATCATGGCCTCCATGATCCTGGACAGCTCGTCCTCATCTTTGTTGAACTTGAAGGCCGCCGCGAATTTGTCTGTGTCAAAAGACAGCAGGTCCTCGCCGCTGCTGAAGAGGTTGGTGAGGGGCTCCATGGCCTTTGCCAGCGCCTCGCCTGTTCCCTTGGCAACCAGAAGGGCCATATATTCTTTGGCCAGATTGTAGCCCTCCTCGAAGAGATCGGAACTGTGATCCGTGATCGCCTTGTTGATCGCGTCGTCAACGGGAGGAAGGTCCTTTACAGGTACCATGTTGTTGGAGTCCGGAGTCAGGCTCCCGTAATAATTGTCAAAAGCTTCCTCGATGATCGCGGCGGCATTGTCTGCGTCCAGAGAGATCTTGTCGATGCTGCTCAGCATCTCGCTGATCTTATCCTTGTCGATGGCCTGCTTCTTGTACATATCCAGATAGGCCAGTGTCAGATACTCTGTTGTGGTGACGTCGCCGCCATCTTCGAACTGCTTGGTGATCTGGCTCTTTAAAAGGACTTTCTGGGAATCGTCGATGCCTTGCATCTTGTCGATGACGGCGTCGGCTTCCGCTTTACTGGAGGCGTTCTCCAGTTCGTCGATGGTGCTCTGGACAGAGTTCGAGGCTGCCTGTGCTGCCTGTGCGACGCCCTGCTCGACCAGAGTATCCTCCATGGCTTCTATGGCAGCAATTGTAGCGGAAACGTCAACGCTGCGGGGTTCGGTGTCCGGCGCGCTCCCGTCATCCGTTATACCGGCGCCGGATCCGGTGTTCTCCACGTCGACGATCGTATCCTTGAGCATCTGCGCGGTCTCTTCGTCAAGGCCCAGTGAGTCGATGATGATCTCCGCTTCCCCGCGGGTATTGGCGCGCGACAGGCTCTCAGTCACGCGGCCGATCAGTGCAGAAACGGCCTGCCTGACCTGCGGTTCCACAGCCTTTGCTGTCTCACTCTCTATAGTCTCTTTCTGACTCTGCAGGATCGAGACAACTGCGGATACATCGGGCTTTGTCTCAGGAGCCGTGGATTCGTTGATCGTGATGGTGGCGATCTTCTTGTAGCCATCGATGATCCCCTTTGCAAAGGCCGAATCCGCGTCGGTAATACCCTTGACCATCTGCTGGGTCACTTCATCGATGCTCTCCACGACCGCTTTGGATGAATTCATGACGATCTCGGTGATGGCGTCCTGGTCCATATTGAGGCCGTCCATGTCCATGTTCACAACGAAGGCTTCCGCCAGAAGATCCTCGTCGATCGTGATCATGTCCTCGAAATTGAGATCATCCTTGTCGTCTTCGTCATCGAACGCGTTGCCGGAGAAGACGTCGTAGTCCGGATCCCGGAGCTGTGCCTTGACGATCTCGGAGTTGGCCGCCTTTTCCATGACATAATTGGTCAGCGAAGGAAGATACAGAACGCCGGGGTTGGAGTTGGAACCGGAACCCTTCTCCTGGGGCTTATAGATGATCGCGGTGATCTTGAGGGACTCCGCTTTCTCATAGATCTCATGCATGTAGTCATCGTCATCCGACATGTCCTCATAGATCTCATATTCCTCGTTGTACTTGTACTTGGAGGACGGATCGATGAGCTTGAACTCCCTGCCGAGCAGCTCATCGTAGGAGATGACCATCGGCTCATTGCGCACAGTGATCTCCTCACCCATATAGAGATTTTTGATAATGTCCCGCAGCTCCTTGGTGTCTCTGAAACCCAGAGAGTAGAGGAGAAGGTCCGAGATCTGATTGGGATCCATGACGGATACGGCGAGCTCATTGTACTTTTCCGGCCACTTTCCGTAGGCGACGGTATATTCTTCCTTCATTCGGTCCGGTTCGATCATTTCAAGGAAGGTCGTCATTCCGCCGGAACCGGTGTTGGACATCAGGGACGCTATCATGTTGCCCTGCTGGTTGAGACTGCTGTTGGGATGGATCTGGGCCAGGTTGTCCGCCGCGTCGATCGTATAGATGACGGGCGTCACGGAATAGATGTACTTGATCATGCGCACATCATCCTGATACTGCTCGGGATGGGCGTCCAGATAATCCATAAAACTCTTCAGGTCATTGTTGGAGATCGAGTCCGTAAACGAGGTGATATACTGTTGTTCCCTCAGGAAATTCCCCTCAGACTTGTTCTGCGCTTCGGCCCGCATGGACAAAATAGTGCTGGCCAGGTCGCCGGCCTCCGCATTGATAGTCAGAGGATAGCTGTTCATGGTCTCTTCCTGGATCTGGTCGATATAATTCTGGAAACCCGTAGACAGCGCAAGGATCAGCGCGATGCCGATGATACCGATGGAACCTGCGAAGGAAGTCAGGAAAGTGCGCCCCTTCTTGGTCAGCAGGTTGTTGAGACTCAGACCGAAGGACGTCGCCAGGGACATGGACGCCTTGCCCAGATTCCTGTGAACAGCGGGCTCCTCGCTCTCGATCGAGAGAGGGTTGGTATCGCTTATGATCTTTCCGTCCTTGAGACGCACAGTGCGGTTGGCATACTGATCGGCAAGTTCGGGGTTGTGAGTGACCATGACGACAAGACGGTCCGCAGCCACTTCTTTCAGAAGATCCATGACCTGTACGGAAGTCTTGGTATCCAGCGCACCGGTGGGCTCGTCAGCCAGAAGGATCTTGGGATCGTTGACGAGCGCTCTCGCGATCGCGACGCGCTGCATCTGTCCGCCTGACATCTGGTTGGGCCTTTTGTGGGACTGGTCCTTGAGCCCGACCTTGTCCAACGCGTCCAGGGCCATCTGTTTCCTCTGCGCGCTGGAAATACCGCCGATCGTGAGCGCCAGTTCTACGTTTTGCAGAACGGTCTGATGCGGGATCAGGTTGTAGGACTGAAACACGAAGCCGACTGTGTGATTGCGGTAGGAATCCCAATCCCGGTCCTTGTATTTTTTGGTAGAGACGCCGTTGATGATCAGGTCGCCGCTGTCATAGCGGTCCAGTCCGCCGATGATATTGAGGAGTGTGGTCTTTCCCGAACCGCTGGGACCGAGGATGGCCACGAACTCGTTGTCCCGCAGATTCAGCGAGACGTCGTCAAGGGCAATCTGCTCGAAGCCGCCCGTGACGTATTTTTTGTTAATATTCTTAAGCTGCAGCATAAAGCCTCCGCAATACGAATGAAATGAACGCGATACAACTCTGCAGTAGAAATGTAGTAATAATGAATTATATGTTCTTAAATAAGTATATCTCTATTCCCTGCAAGTGGAAAAGTGTTATAATAGAGTTCCATTGTAACATGTTTTGATCAAAATATTAAAAATTTGTTGCAAATCAGACAGAAATGATAGAGAATAAGTACTCTGTCATAAGAACATAGTAGAAAGGAAGCTGAGAAGATGATCACCAGAAGGATCAGCATTCTTATAGCGGTACTCATACTGAGCTTCTCCGGAATGAGCGTCCACGCGGATACAACGGTCACGAACACTTCACAGACCGAAGCGGCCGGGACCGGCAAAGAGCACTCACAGAAAAGAGTCTATACAGCGAAAGAATTGTGCTGTATGGCGCAGTATTATTACAAACGAACGAGCAGAAGCGGGTATTATCCTCCTGAGGCCGCCTGTAAGAAGCTTAAAGACGGAAGCTACCAGATCGTTCTTCGCGAACTGGTCAGCAAGGAAAATGAAGAGAAGAAGTACAAGAACTACGCCCGCTATACATTAAAGGATGATGGCAGCGGCAAGAATGAAAAGAGCGGAAAGGCGATCGACCTGACTCGCTACAGTAAGGTCTACACGCCGGAGGAACTCTGCAAGCTGGCGCAGGATTACTACTATCGGATGTATGATTTCTATCCTCCGAACGCGGATTTTAAAGCCAATAAGGACGGCACGTACACGATCTGTCTCTATGAAGTGATTAGTGATGACGAGGGGACGGAGCACAACGCGACCTGCGGATGGCTCACGGTGAATGTCTGCGGAGTGGGACAGGATGATATGACGCTCACGCCCGTCGATATTAATCCCTGAACAGCCCAGACGGAAGAGAAGCGCCGGACCGGGAGGGGATAACCTTTGACCGCTAAGAGAAGAAGACGAAAGCAAGGATATAAGCAGAAATGGAAGAAAGGCCTCAGCGCGGTTCTTCTGGTACTGCTATTCCTTGCTTTTTTTGTGATCAAGGCGCGGGAAAAGACGCCGCAGCAGGCGCTTTGGACAGAACAGGCCGAAACAGGGAAAACGCAGAACGTTCCACTGTCCGAAGAAAATGCGGAGGCGGGAAATGGAAAAGACTCCCCCGCGTCAGACACAGGGGAGTTCAGTCTTGATCTGGTGCCTGCCTACTCCGGACAGGCTTATACGGACATTAACGGTGACGTTCCGTTTTTCACAGAAGAGGAAATGACCACGGAGGCGTTCCACGAATACTGGGATCTGGATCCGCTCGGACGCTGTACAGGCGCCTATGCCTGCGTGGGTCCGGAGACACTGCCCACACAGGAGAGGGGAGATATCAGTGAGGTAAAGCCCACAGGGTGGAACACCGCCAGATATGGGTGGATCGACGGTGAAATGCTCTTTAACCGCTGTCATCTGATCGGCCATCTGCTGACCGGCCAGGATGCGAATGAGAGGAATCTGATCACCGGAACGCGCTATATGAACGTGGAGGGAATGCTTCCCTTCGAAGAGTCCGTCCGCATGTATGTGGGCGGGACCGGACACCACGTCATGTACCGGGTCAGGCCTTATTTCCGGGGCGATGATCTGGTCGCGGCCGGCGTACTCATGGAAGCCAGGTCCGTGGAGGATCCTCGGGTGCAGTTCTGCGTATTCTGCTACAATGTGCAGCCCGGCGTTGTGATCGATTACGCGACGGGAAAGAACAGAGCGGCAGAGGATTCTGAAGAACCGTGAGCAGTGCGGCTAAGAGAGCTGCCCGCTCTCGAGCGCATCTACAACTTCGGATAGAGAATTGAATATGCCGGCGCACAATTCGCGCGTCGCCTGGTCGGGCTGTACATCGTTGGGGATCATGATCGGTGCGCAGCCCGCTTTGTATGCGGCGAGGATCCCGTTGGGGCTGTCCTCGAGCACGAAGCATTCTTCAGGCTTTTTGCCGATCATTTCCGCGACCCGCAGATAGCTCTCCGGATCGGGCTTGCTGTGAACGACCTCGTCTCCACACAGGGAGGCGGCAAAATAGTGCCCCAGGCCTGAGCTCTGCAGGTTGTTGTCGACGACCCTGCGCTCTGAGCCGCTGGCGATTCCGAGACGATACCCCTTTTCCTTGAGATAGGGCAGGATGACGTCCAGACCCGGCCTGGCGGGGAGCTTTGTCTTCACAAGCTCTGCGACACGATCAAAACTCTGCCTTATAAACTTTCTTGCGTCCACACCTTCCGGCATAAAGCGCGCCGCGGCCCTGACAATGTCCTCGCCGCTGCTTCCCATCAGAGCCAGGTACATATCCGGGGGCACTTTAAAGCCGTACAACGACATAGCGATCTCGTCGTAAGACTTGTTGTAGATGCACTGTGTGTCAAACATCAGTCCGTCCATATCAAATATCACTGCGGTCTTTTTCATACATTCTCCTGCGCGTAAAGATCAGTAAATATAAAATGCCTGACAGAGTGCTTGTCGTATTAAGAGACAAAACACACTGTCAGGCAGTATTATATCGCATTCACACTATTTTGACATATATACGCCGCAATTACGCTCAGCTAAAGCGGGGCATGTAATCTCCGTGCGCCGCGATCAGCTCGTCCACCATCTTTTTGATGGTGTCGATATCCAGCTCGCTTCCTGTGTGAGGATCGAGCATAGCGGCCTGGTAAACGGCTGACAGCTTATGGGTGTGAGCCGCCTCGATGGTGAGGAGCTGGACGTTAATGTCGAGCATGTTCATGGCCGCGCACTGAACCGGCAGAGGGCCGACGTGGCAGGGATGAATGCCGTATCCGTTCACGAGGCAGGGCACTTCGACGCATGCTTCCTCGGGCAGGTTGGAGATCAGATGGCCCGTATTGAGAACGTTGCCGCCGATCTGGTAGGGCGTGTTGGTCACAATGGATTCCATGATATGGGACGCATACTCCCTGGAGCGCTCGTGAGTCTTGACGCCGGTCTCGAGGAGCTCTGCGTATTCTTTCTTCCAGGACTCGATCTGGTTGATGCAGCGGCGGGGGTACTCATCCAGCGGAATGTTGTAGCGGTCGATGAGCTCGGGATAGCGGCTCTTGATGTAGAAGCCGTTGTACTCCGCATTATGCTCACTGGATTCTGTTACATAGTAGCCGAAATTGCGGATGTAATCGAAGCGCACCTTGTCCTTGAAGTCGGGCTCCGCCATCTTGGCCTCGACGCGGGACTTGATCTCGGGATACAGATCGTTGCCGTCCTTGTCCTGGATCTTCAGAAGCCATGCCATATGGTTGATGCCTGCGATCAGTTCCTTTCTGCCCTCCAGCTTGTCCTCAAGGCCGACGCTGGTCAGAAGATCCTTGGAGCAGACCTGCACGCTGTGGCAGAGGCCGACGGTCTTCACGCCTGTATAGCGCTGCATGTAGCCGGACAGCATAGCCATGGGGTTGGTGTAGTTGAGAAGGAGAGCGTCCGGGCAGACCTCCTCCATATCCCTGGCAAAATCTTCCATGACCGGGATGGTCCTGAGCGCGCGCATGATGCCGCCGATTCCCAGTGTGTCGGCAATGGTCTGGCGAAGGCCGTACTTCTTGGGGATCTCAAAGTCGATGATGGTCGCGGGATCATAACCGCCTACCTGGATCGCGTTGACGACGAAGGCGGCGCCGCGGAGCGCGGCCTTGCGATTCTCTACGCCGAGATAGCACTCGATCTTTCCATAGCCTCCCAGCACTTTGCGCATGGCTTCCAGGATCGTGCGGCTCTCCTCAAGCCTTGTCCCGTCGATATCATACAGTGCGAAAACGCTGTCCCTCAGCGCTTCGCTGCACATGCTGTCTCCAATGACATTTCTTGCGAAAACGGTGCTTCCCGCACCCATAAATGTGATCTTCATTGCAAATCACCCTCCTTTTACTGTTTTCTAGTCTAGCAAATGCGTGGGGGCGGATACATATCATAATGTTACGGAAAAATACCATGATGCTTTACCAAATGGATTTTTTGGCCCTCTGCTATGCCAAAATACAAGCTGTCATGACATTTTGCTTAACGGCTTCAAATCTCGTGCAAGTGTGATAAAATAAAACCACTATGAAATTTAAGTCAGGAGGTTCTTAAGAAAAATGGCTGCTAACAAACCCGAGGTCAGATACACGACAGAAACAACACTGGGGCTGGATGAATACAAGAAATACGTCCGCACGATGCAGGGAAGCCAGCTCAAGAACAATACTATTGCAGCCGTCGCATGCATATGGCTTATTGCGGCAGGCGCCTTTAACATCTATAATGCCAAGACTGTGCTGGGCGTATTCATGATCGTTGTCGGCGTCGGCGCGCCGATCCTGGTGCGGGTGGGAGCCAACAACCAGTCGGAGCGCGACTTTGAGAAGATCAGAGAAGCCGGCGGCGCGCATTTCCGCGTCCGCTTCTATGATGACCACTTTGAGACACAGAATGATACTTCCCACGGCGTGCACGAGTACAGCAAGCTTTACGCTGTTGTGGAGACCGAGGAGGATTTCTACCTGGAGATCGAGAGGGGACATTCCGTCATCATTCAGAAGAAGAACTGCAGCGACGAGCTGATCGCGTTTCTGCGCACATTGAAATCATAACACTGACTATTGAGCACCTGTGCCGGCCTGCTGATCATTACGCGGCCGGCATTTTAAGAATAGGGAGGTACATGACATATGGGGTATAGAGAGAGATACGAGGAGTGGGTCCGGAGACTTCCGAAGGACGATCCGATGCGTGCTGAACTGCTCGCCATAGAGGGAAATGATACGGAGATCAAGGACCGCTTTTATAAGGAGATCGAATTCGGCACAGCAGGACTGCGCGGAATCTGCGGCGCAGGTACCAACCGCATGAACACGCTGACGGTCGGACGGGCGACCCAGGGAATCGCCAATTACATCCTCTCATCCGGGGAGAATCCTGCAAGAGGGTTTGCGATCGCCTATGACTGCCGCTATCATTCCAAGGAGTTCGCTGAACTCGCGGCGCAGATCCTTGCGGGTAATGGGATCACAGTTTACCTTTTCCCCTCCCTTCGTCCTACGCCTGAACTGTCGTTTACCATTCGAAGCTTCGCGGCGCTCGGCGGCATCAACCTGACGGCCAGCCACAATCCCAAGGAGTACAACGGCTACAAGGTTTACTGGATGGACGGCGCGCAGATCTCCGGCGAGGTCTCGGACGGCATGCTCAGGGAGATCCTGGCGCTGGATCTGTTTGACAGCTTTAAGCAGATGCCCCTTGAGGACGCGATCGATGAGAGAAAAGTGCGCATGCTGGGCGAGGAGATGGACCTGGCTTATCTGGATTATGTCATGTCCATGAGGCAGAGAGAGGACGAGGAGCTGGATCTGACCATACCGATCGTCTATACGCCGCTCAACGGCGCAGGCAGCGTGCCCATGCAGCAGCTTGCTGCTATGCTCGGCTATGAGAATTTTGTCATCGTGCCTGAGCAGAAAGATCCTGATCCGGAGTTCACTACAGTCGGATATCCCAACCCGGAGGATCCTAAAGCGTTTGCGCTGTCGGAAGAGCTTGGCCGCAAAGTCGGAGCAGAAGTCCTGATCGCGACAGATCCTGACAGCGACAGAATGGCTGTCGAGATCGCAGACGGGAAGGGAGGCTACACTGCTCTGAACGGAAACCAGACAGGCGCGCTCCTGATCGCATATATGGCACAGAGCATGAAAGAGAAGGGGAAACTCCCCGAGAATGCGGCCATGATCAAATCCATTGTCACCGGCAACTTCGGCCGCGCGATCTGCGAGCACTTCGGGATCAAGGTCTTCGAGGCGCTGACCGGATTTAAGAACATCTGCGGCGTGATCCCCAAGGCGGAAGAACTCGGCTACACCTATTTCTTCGGTTATGAGGAGAGCATCGGATGCGCGCCCGGCGAGGAAGTCCGCGATAAGGACGGAATCTGCGCGGCCATGCTGATCATGGAAATGGCTGCCTGGTGCCGTAAGAACGGAAGCTCCGTCGGTCAGTATCTGGATTCCCTCTACCGCAAATTCGGCTATTACGTGGAAGACCAGGTCTCCTTCGTGCTCAGCGGCGTGGAAGGTTCTCAGAGGATCGGACGCATCATGGACGTCTTCCGCGGCAGGAAGCCGGAGACCTTCGGCCGCTTCAAAGTGGACAAGTGCATCGACTATCTGCACGGCTATGAAGGGATCCCCGCTTCCAACGTGCTCATCTTCCATATGAAAGATGGCAGCTGGTTTGCCATGAGACCATCCGGAACAGAGCCCAAGATCAAATTCTACTATTACGCGAAGGACACGGAGCGGGAAGAAGCGGCTGCCGCGGTACGGGATATGAGAACGGCTGTCGACCAGATGGTGGAGAGCATTGAGTAATGATCTGCCGCCCGCGATCTCTCTGCGGGACAGATTTCCTGCTTAAGTGTAAGGGTCATAAAAAGGGACTGTGAATCACAAAATTCACAGTCCCTTTTATATTTCCTGTTAAGCCGCAGTGTTTTGATCAGTCAGCCTGCCTGTAGAGCGCTCTCTGCAGATCCTTGTAGGAAGTGGAAGAGGCGATCCGGTCCAGAAGTTCACTGTCCTGGCTGATGGTGATGATCTCATCGTAGACGCGGACCAGCACATTGTCGTTGCCGTCGATGTTGTCGGGAATACCCAAAAGAAAGATGACGCGGATATCGCTGTCCCGGTGCCTGATCGGCTTGGGAAAGACGCCGATCGCAAGGACGATCCTATCGCCGGCGTGCTGGATCGCGTGAGGAAGGGCAATGGCGTTGTCGAATACCATCGTGCCCATTTTCTCCCTCTCCTCCATGCGCTCCTTGAATCCGTCGTCGACGAGTCCGTCATAGGTGAGTTTATCGATGATCACCTCGAGCGCCTTCTCGTAATTGGTCTCTTTGTCAAAATAGAAGAACTGTTCCTGGTCGAGGAAGCCCGCCATGACAAACCAGTTGCTGTCCAGAGTGGGAGATTCCAGCTGGTCCCAGTAGCGCGCCTTCTCGATCTTGCGCCGGAGCTCCTGCTCATTGAAGACCTCATTGATCTGAATGACAGGGCGGTGGCATTTATGGGTGAGCGGGATCGTTGTGAGGATCAGGTCGAATTCATCCAGCTTCTTGGTGGAGACATCCTCCGATGCCAGCATTGTGAGGGAAGAGGACGTATCGACAATGCGTCTCAGCTGCATCTCCACAAGGCGGGAGGTGATCCGGCCGGTGGTATAGACGGCCGCGATGCTGAATTTTTTTTCCATGCGGAGCTGGCTCTCTGCCAGCATAACGCCGAAGTAGGTCGCGAGGAAAGCCTGCTCGTCCTCCGTGATGGTAAGGTTGTACTCGCTCGCGATCACTTTGCAGGCAACGCCGGCCATCTCGAATGCGAGGGGATACTTTTCGCGGATATCTTCCCGCATGGGATTGGGGAGTTTGATCCCAAAGCGCATGCGGTTGATCATGAACATCAGGTGATAGAGAAATTCTTCTGTAAAATCGCCCATCTCAATACTCAGATTGAGATCGATGCGGATCTGCTCGTTGATCTTGGGAAGGAGAGGCCTTATGGACTCGTCAAGCTCGATCGAGCGCATGCCCTGGACATCCGAAGGCGTCCGCATTCCGATCACGGGCAGCAGAGCGAATAGTTTTTCCTCCACAGGGAAAACAATCTGCAGGATCTGGCCTATCTGATCCACTATATCATTGACCATCATAAACTCCGGGCGGGCAGTCAGATCGTATGCCTTCTCGGAGATCTGACCCAGATAATGTCCGGTCAGAAAGCGGTCCAACATCAGAATAATGAAGCGGCGGAAATTTGCCTTTGCCTTGTCTTCCAGATGTTTTTCCGCGTAAACATCATCGATCAGTTCATCGATTTCCCGGTCAAGGGGGAAGGTGCCGTAGATCTGGTCAAAATTATTCTCCAGTACATAGCGGCGGATATCAAATTCGTTGCCGTAGAGCGAAATGCCCTGGCTTGTCTTGCCTGGGATCTGCAGGCTGTAGTCCTCCAGTTCCGTGCGGAGTTTCTTGAGATCGCCGGCCAGAGTCGTCCTTCCGATGGACATCTCATAGGCCAGATCGTCGATCAGAAGCGGCATCTCGGCGCGCATGAGTTTGCCGAACATGTAGTCCATGCGGTTGCGGGGAGAGTTTAAGAATTCATCCGCTTCGGATAATTCTGACAGGATCTTTTTGAACATGTCTGCGTCAAAAACGCGCAGCGTGTAGCGCCCCTGGAATCCCTCGATCAGCGCGCAGCCGTTCAGCGTCTGATTGAGCTGCTTGATATCGTTGCGGATCGTGCGGTCGCTGACTCTGAGTTTCGCAGCCATGTTGTTGACGGACATGGTCTGCGTATTGTGAAACAGATGAAGCATATTGGCCAGACGATTGTCGCTAAAAAGACTCTTCATTAACACCCGTCCTTTCTCTGTGATTACATGATGTCGTTAGTTTTGCTTATCATATTATACACCAATAAGGCAGCATGATTATGCGACAAATTTCCATGCTTTTGCAAATCGGTGACCTAACTGACAATCTGTCTTTGGTAATATAGACAATACAAGGAGTTTTACATTATAATAGTTTCAGCATAATAACGTATTTACCGTCTTATTATTAGGTAGAAGGAGGAAGATGCTCTATGGTTTCTTGGAAAAATTTTGATACACTGGCTTCTTACAATAAGCTGATGGCGCTCAAGGGACGCATCAATCTTGTAGAAGTTATGTCCGGTGAAAACGGTGCGAAGCGTGTTGCCAAGTACAATGTCCCCATGGCCTGCGGACTCAAATACAACTATGCCGCTAAACTCGTCGATGATGAAGTTCTCTCCGTACTGCAGGAGCTCGCTGACGAGGCACAGCTCACAGAGAAATATCGCGAACTGTACAACGGCGCAGTGATCAACACAGGCGAGAAGCGTCTGGTCCTGCACCAGCTCTGCCGCAGTCAGCTGGGTGAAGACGTCATGCATAACGGCGTCAACAAGAGAGAGTTCTATGTTTCCCAGCAGAAGAAAGCAGCGGATTTCGCCAATAAGGTACATGCCGGCGAGATCACCAATGATAAGGGCGAGACATTTACCACAGTAGTTCAGATCGGTATCGGCGGCAGCGACCTCGGTCCCCGCGCTCTGTATCTGGCGCTCGAGAACTGGGCGAAGCAGAACGGCAAGCAGAAGATGGAAGCAAGATTCATTAGCAACGTCGACCCCGATGACGCAGCAGCAGTTCTCAAATCCATCGATGTATCCCGCGCTCTGTTCATCGTTGTTTCCAAGTCCGGAACAACACTGGAGACCCTGACCAATGAGTCCTTCGTAAGGGATGCCCTCAAGAACGCGGGCGTAGATCCTTCCAAGCATATGCTTGCTGTTACCAGTGAGACATCTCCTCTCGCAAAGAGTGCGGATTTCCTGGAAGCATTCTTCATGGATGACTTTATCGGCGGCCGCTATTCCTCTTCTTCCTGCGTAGGCTCGGTTGTACTTTCTCTGGCTTTTGGCCCCGAAGTATTCGCAGCCATCATGGACGGCGCGGCAGAGTCCGACAAGCTGGCTAAGGATCCCGATATCAAGAAGAACGCAGCTCTTCTGGATGCCCTGATCGGCGTCTATGAGAGAAACGCTCTCGGCTATCTGTGCACAGCAGTTCTGCCTTATTCCCAGGCTCTCAACCGCTTCCCTGCACACCTGCAGCAGCTGGATATGGAATCCAACGGCAAGTCCGTCAACCGCTTCGGCGAGCCCGTCAACTATTCCACAGGTCCGGTCATCTTCGGTGAGCCCGGAACCAACGGACAGCACTCTTTCTATCAGCTGCTTCACCAGGGCACAGACATTGTTCCCATGCAGTTCGTAGGATTCAAAGAGAACCAGGCAGGCATGGATGTTGTCATCCAGGGCAGCACCAGCCAGAAGAAGCTCTGCGCAAACGTAGTAGCACAGATCATGGCATTCGCTTGCGGCAAGGATGATGAGAATCCCAACAAGGCATTCGCAGGCGGACGTCCTTCCAGCATCATCGCCGGCGAGCAGCTGACACCTTATTCCCTCGGCGCTCTCCTTGCTCACTTCGAGAACAAGGTCATGTTCCAGGGCTTCATATGGAACGTCAACAGCTTTGACCAGGAAGGCGTACAGCTGGGCAAACTTCTTGCTAAGCGCGTTCTGGCTCATGACACAGACGGTGCTCTCAAGGCATACGCAGAAATGTTCGAGATCTGATCGGTCTTACGCGTGATCCGCGGGATTGGTCGGAGTTGCATGTTCAAACGATTCGGATTGCATAGATTTTGAATATATGCACGGTGGCGACCCTTGCAGGAGTGCCATGAGGTCCCTGTATCGATCGGCATTTGGACAATCGTATGCTTAATATCGTTTATATGCATCATATGCAGTTTGTATTCAATTAATGAAGGTGGTGTTGCATCTTGCTGATTTTTCAGCGAGGGCAACACCACTTTTTTTGACAAAAGCAAGCTCATGATTGAGAAGCGGGTTTTTGTGTTATACGGATGTGGAAAGGGGGTGTTCATCAAGCACTTGGAATCAGTTTCGAACGGGTGCGGCAAGCCCCGAAAAAATGCTTTGAATAAGCGGCCGGATGAACCTGATCCTTCCCGAGCGGAGGAGGGAATGAGGGCTGCAGCTCCTGCAGCCCGAAAGCCCAACATGTCTGAGCCGGCCGGTCATCAGAGCGGCCGGCGAGTTATGGAAAAGCGGTTCCCTCCGCAGCGAAAGGAAGGATCTGTGTGAATTCCGCGATTTCAATGCATTTTGTAGGGGCTTGCCGCACCCGCTCAGCATTAATTCCCACGCTTAATGCAACAGCTCCTTTCTTTGTGCATTCAGCGCGCTGATGCGTTATAATAGTAAGGTAAGTGAGTCATAATGGGAGGGGGCATTTATGTTCATCGGAGTCAACGGAATTCAGCTTTTTTATACGAAGACAGGTCATGGAAGACCGCTGATCATGGTTCACGGAAACGGGGAGGACCACACGATCTTTGATGAGGCGATCGATGTTTTGAAAGAGCATTTTACTTGTTACGCGATCGATTCACGCGGTCACGGAAAGAGCAGCCCCTGCAGGGAACTCCACTATAAGGACATGGCTGCGGATATGATCGCCTTCATGACGGAACTGGACCTTACAGACGTCGCCTTTTACGGATTCTCGGATGGAGGGATCGTAGGGCTTCTGGCCGCCATGGATTCAGCCAGGATCACGAATCTGATCGTGAGCGGCGCCAACATCAGCACAAAGGGGACAAAGCTCGGTTTCCGCCTCCTTCTGATGGGCATGAGCATAGGAAAAAGGGATCCCCTGATCGAGCTGATGCAGAAGGAACCGGACATTCAGCCTGCGCAGCTGTCTGCTATCCGGGTGCCGACTCTTGTGCTGGCGGGAAGCAGGGACCTGATCCGCGAATCAGAGACCAGACTGATCGCGGAGAGTATTCCGGGTGCGCGCCTGCAGATCCTCAAGGGCGAAAGCCACGGTAGTTATATCGTGCACAGCACGAAGATCGCGTCGATCATAGAAGAAGAGCTGAATAGATGATCGGGAGGACGTGCCATGATATCGCAGACCCGAATTGAGACAATGGATCAGCTCATGCAGCTGATGGCGGAGCAGCAATACCGTCCGGAATTAAAGCGTTACAGGGATCTCCAGATTTACCGGGGAGAGTGCAACGCCGGCTTTACGCTGTCCACGAGTCTTCAGAGAAACTGCAAAGGACTGAGCCGGAAACTGGAGCAGCCCATGCTGCACAATTTTACCAAGTACGCGGTCTTAGAGGAGCCGATGATCGAGGGAAATGTGTGGAAGCAGATGATCGTTGGTCAGCACCACGGATTTCCGACAAGGCTTCTGGACTGGTCTTTCTCGCCGCTGATGGCGCTTCATTTCGCGGCAACAGAGTCGGATCTGGACCAGATGGCAGCCCATGACGCGGTAGTCTGGCGGATCGATATCGATGAACTGCACGACCGCCTGCCTTCCAAGTATCAGAAGGTCATGGAGAAGTACGCGACGACTGTGTTCTCCGTCGATATGCTGCGGGAAGCATGTGATTCACTGGAGCAGTATGACGCCGACATGGGAGAGGACCATTTACTGATCATTGAACCCCCTTCTCTGGACCGGCGGATTATCAGCCAGTATTCCTTCTTCTCGGTCGTCCCGATGGGCATGAAGGATATTGAAAAGTTTCTGGACGTCAACACCAACAAAACGGCGCGCTTTGTGATCGCCAAGGAACTGCGGTGGCAGATCAGGGACTTCCTGGACCATCAGAACATCACGGAGCGCATGGTGTACCCCGGGCTGGACGGCCTGTCCAAATGGCTGGGGCGGCACTACTATGTGCAGGAGTAAAGTGCCCGCCGCTTTCGCTTCACATAGAGGATGGGGGATTTTGCTATAAATCAGGTAAAGTGCCCAAAAACAGCAGAGATATATAGTGTTCACAAGAACCATCATAGAAGCAGACTCTATTTGGAATACATTTGTAAACGCAGACCTCCGCTGGGAGGGATGTATGGAAGGGAGGAAACAGTGAAAATCGTATTGCAGAACCTGACCAAGCGGTATCCAAACCGCAACAAGAAGATCAAGGAGGATGTGATCGCCGTCAACAATTTCAACTTTGAGATTCCGGACGGCAAGCTGATCGGCCTTCTGGGACCTTCCGGATGCGGTAAGAGTACGACGCTCAACATGATCTGCGGACTGGAGAAGCCCACGGAAGGAAAGATCTTCTTTGGAGAGGATGACGTGACGGAACTTCCCCCGGAGAACAGAGGGGTGGGAATGGTGTTCCAGAGCTACGCTCTATACCCGCACCTGACTGTATTGCAGAATATCATGTTTCCCCTGGAGAACCGCAAGGGCAAGGACAGGATGACCAAAGAGGAGATGCGTCAGAAAGCGGAAGAAGCCGCCAGACTGGTGCAGATCGACCAGCTCCTGGAAAGAAAGCCCAGTGAACTCTCCGGCGGCCAGCAGCAGCGCGTCGCGATCGCGAGAGCCCTGGTCAAGGTGCCAAGAGTTCTGCTTCTCGATGAGCCCCTGTCCAACCTGGACGCGCGGCTTCGCCTGCAGACGAGAGAGGAGATCAGAAGGATCCAGAAGGAGACGGGGATCACCACAGTTTTCGTCACCCACGACCAGGAAGAGGCCATGAGTATCTCGGATATGATCGTCGTCATGGAGGCCGGCGTTGTGCAGCAGATCGCCAAACCCCAGCAGATCTACGAGGATCCCATCAATCTCTTTGTGGCAAGATTCCTGGGTACGCCGCCGATCAACGTATTTAAGGGCGAAGTGAAAAGCGGCATTCTCTATATCGGCAAGGACGCGGTCCTCAAGGTCGTTCCGGACAGCAAATGGAAGGAAGGCGCTCAGGATGCGGCGCCTGGCGTCGCGCTCAAGGAAGGGACTGTGGCTGTCGGCGTCCGTCCCGAGGGATTCGTCCCCAGACCGGAAGGCGAGCTGCACTGCGGCCTGACAGCTGTCGAAGTGATGGGACGCGATACCAGCATCGTGGCAACCAACGACGCCGCGATCGGCGGTTCGATCCGGACCATCGTCAGCACAGAGGAGATCGCGCATGCGCAGGGCGAAACGGTGAACTTCCATCTCAAACCGGGCAGGACCTATCTGTTTGACGAAGATGACGGATCCCGCGTGCGCTGCAAGTTCCTGCCTCTGCAGTGAGTAAGGAGGACGACGCGTTATGGATAAGAATAACAACAAAGCCTGGCTGTACCTGCTCCCGGCTATGATCTTCCTCGGCGTCTTCATGGTCTACCCGCTGTTTGACGTCATGATCTATTCCGTGGAGGAAGGATACAACTCGGCATCCCAGACCTATTTTGGCATAGGTTCCTACAACTACAATTACGTGCTGCGGGACCCCTATTTCCTGCAGGCGCTCAAGAACACGTTTATTCTGGTCGTGATCACAGTGCCGCTATCGACGGCGATCGCGCTCCTGATCTCGGTTGGCCTCAACTCCATCGAAAAGCTGCGCGACTTCTTCCAGACAGTCTTCTTCCTGCCTTACGTGACCAACACGCTGGCGGTCGGCCTGGTCTTCATGATCCTCTTCAAGAAGACGCCCTATTCGGACGGATTTGCCAACCTGCTGATCACTGCGGTTGGCGGGACGGCAGTGGACTTTATCGACGGTCCCTACTGGGCCAAGATGTTCGTCATGTGCTTCTACACGGTGTGGGTCGTTCTTCCCTTTAAGATCCTGATCCTCACCAGCGCGCTGGCCAGCGTCAACCCCGACTATTACAAGGCGGCCAGAGTGGACGGAACGTCCAGGCTCCGCATCTTCACGAGGATCACACTGCCCATGATCTCGCCCATGATCTTTTATCTCGTGATCACCGGCTTCATCGGCGCTTTCAAGGCCTACAGCGATGTGGTCGCTATCTTCGGAACGGACCTGAACGCTGCGGGCATGAACACGATCGTAGGCTACGTCTACGACATGCTCTACGGCGACAGCGGCGGCTACCCGTCCTTCGCGGCAGCTGCAGCGCTCATCCTGTTCGCGATCGTACTGACTATCACGTGTATCAATTTGCTGATCAGCGAAAAGAACACGCACTACGCGTAAAGGGGGTATCAAGATGAGTCAAAATACAGATTTCTCCCTTATAGAAAAGCAGGCGCAGAGAAATGAGCGGATCCGCAAGATTCTGACTTACGTGCTCCTGACATTCTGGGCCCTGATCGTTCTGTTCCCCTTTTACTGGATGATCCTGACGTCGGTAAAGAGCTACAGTGTATACAACTCGGAATACATCCCGAAGCTGTACACACTTGCACCTACCCTGCAGAACTATCACGACGCGTTTACGGCGGTATCTCTGGGCAGATACTTCCTCAATACGCTGATCTTCACGCTGGTCACTACAGCACTGATGATGATCGTCACCGTACTGGCGGCCTTTGCGTTCGCAAGGCTCAAATTCAGGGGCAAGGACCTTCTGTTTACGCTGTTCCTTTCCCTTATGATGATCCCCAACGAGCTGGTCATCATCACGAACTTCGTGACCATCACAAACGCAGGTCTGCGCAACACATATACGGGTCTGATCCTGCCTTCCGTTACATCGGTCTTCTATATCTATCTGCTCAAGGAGAATTTTGAACAGATCCCTGAAGAACTCTATAAGGCAGCCAAGGTGGACGGCACGTCCGATTTCAAGTACCTGTGGAAGGTCATGCTGCCGATCTGCCAGCCCACCATGGTGACCATCGCGATCCTGAAGGTCATTGAGTGCTGGAACTCCTATGTTTGGCCCCGCCTGATCACGGATGATGAAGCATACTTCCTGGTCTCCAACGGCATCCAGGAGATCCGCGAGAACGGATTCGGCCGCGAGAACATCCCGGCTATGATGGCCGCCGTCGTGGTCATCTCCATTCCGCTGATCGTGCTCTTCCTCATCTTCCACAAGAAGATCATGGCAGGCGTTTCGAGAGGAGGTACCAAGGGATGAGAACAAGAAAGAAGATTCTTGCGGCCCTCCTGACCGCCGTCCTTGCCGTACTGTCCCTGACCGGCTGTCACGGATCCCGCGGACGCGCCGCCTTCCAGGTGCCGGAACAGCTCGACGAGAGCGCTAAGATCGTGCTGACATTCTGGGCCAAAAACGACACCAACAAGACCCAGACCGCGATCTATGAAAAGGCGATCTCGGATTTTGAGGCGCTCTATCCCAACATCAAAGTCAACATGCGCCTCTACACAGACTACGGCAAGATCTACAACGATGTTATAACCAATATTTCGACCAACACGACGCCCAATGTCTGCATCACCTACCCCGATCACATCGCCACCTACATGACCGGCGACAATGTCGTGGTACCACTGGATTCTCTGATCGATGACGCGCGTTACGGGCTTGCCGGAAGCGAACTGAAATTTGACGGCCCCTCCAAAGAGGAGATCGTCCCGCAGTTCCTTGGGGAGTGCGCCATCGGCGGTACGACCTACGCACTTCCCTACATGCGCTCGACAGAGGCCTGCTATGTCAACAAGACTTATGTGGAGAAGCTGGGATATGAGCTTCCCGATGTCCTGACCTGGGACTTCGTCTGGGAGGTCGCGGAAGCTGCGACGGCCAAGGGACCTGACGGCAACTTCGCAGTCAACGGCCAGAAGGTCATGATCCCCTTCATCGACAAGTCCACTGACAATATGCTGATCCAGATGCTCAAGCAGAAGGACGCGGGCTATTCCACAGACAGCGGTGAGATCGAGATCTTTAACGACACGACCAGAGAGATTCTCAAGACGGTCGCGGAACACGCCAAGACAGGCGCCTTCTCCACGTTCAAAATATCGAGTTATCCCGCCAACTTCCTGGACGCCGGCCAGTGTATATTTGCCGTCGACTCGACAGCAGGCGCGACCTGGATGGGCAGCCACGCGCCGCTCTCCGACATCAGCAAGGACAAATTCGTGGAGTTTGAGACAGCAGTCCGCATGTTCCCGCAGTATGACCCGGAAAATCCCAGGATGATCTCGCAGGGTCCCTCCATTTGTATCTTCAACAAAGAGGATCCCCAGATCGTTCTGGCCTCCTGGCTCTTCACCCAGTATCTGGTCAGCAACGATGTGCAGATCGCTTACTCACAGACAGAAGGCTACGTCCCTGTCACGACCAAGGCGATGGACTCCGCGGAGTACCAGGACTATCTGGCCAGGAGCGGAGAGGACAATAACCTTCACTATGACGTCAAGATCAGTGCTGCAAAGCTCCTGATCGACAACGTGCAGTACACGTTTGTGACGCCGGTTTTCAACGGATCTACTTCCTTGCGAGACGCAGCCGGGCAGATGATCGAAAATGTGACCAAGTCCGTCCGCAGAAAGGCGACGGTCGACGACGCCTACCTGGACAAGCTATTTGACGAGATGACGGCGCTCTACCGCCTGGACCAGACCAGCATGCGGCAGCAGGGCGAAGGAGCTGAAAAGGATATGGGACCTCTGCCGACGGCATCCAAGGCCCTTCTCATCACGCTGGGAGTCACATGGGTCCTGATCGCCGCCTATTACATCCGGGAGCGCATGAAAGAGGCCCGGAAGAATTGATGCAGTTTCTATTTTGGCAAAATATCGCTATAATAGAATAGAGCGCGGGCCGGTCCCGCGGAAAACAGTAACTGTTGTAACCACGTAGCAGCATCTGCCTTAATAACAGGCAGACGCGGAAAAAAGGGAGAACTATAGTTATGAAAAAAGCACTCGTGATCATGCTGACAAGCGCTGTGATGATGGCAGCCGTTGCCTGCGGAAGCAATAATACTTCTGCTCCTGCAGCAGAGGCCCCCGCTGAGGAAGC
>CADCIK010000018.1 GCA_902801415.1 uncultured Lachnospiraceae bacterium | reverse complement strand
ATCTGACTGGTTTGTTAACAGGGTTTAAAAAGCCGTCCGGAGGGAGATCCCTTCGGACGGCTTTTTTCGTTGTGATCACAGGGTTACCCTTCGGTCGCATTAAACTGGAAGCCCTGTCGATGACAGGGCTTCCACAACTGCGCTCTTCGTTGTGAGCGCAGTTGTTGGTAACCCTTCGGTTTTTTTCGTCAGCCTGCGCCTTTGAGAAGGAGTCCCCATACGAAGATCGTGGGGATGGAGCAGAGGGTCGAGAGAATGACCATCTTTGTCGCGAAGTCGGGAGCACACTCATATTTGGATGAGAGCATGCTTGTTGTGGCGGCAGCAGGCATCGCTGCGAGGAGCACGGCAAGTCTGGGGGAAAGGCCGGAGACAATTCCGCACTTGTAAAGGACGAACAGGATGATTCCAAGAACGCCGGGAATAATGATCAGTCGATCAATGGTGTATCGGATGACGGTTTTGTCGACGAGTTCTGACAGGTTGATATCGGAAAGGATCATTCCGATCACCATCATGGAGAGCGCTGTGTTGCAGCGGCCGACAGTATACAGCATTTCATAAAGCCAGTCGGGAATGAGTGCAATGCCTGCAAGCAGGTCGGTCAGCATAATGAAGATACCGATCAGGCAGGCGACTACACAGGGATGGGTAATGACTTTGCGGAGAGTATCTTTGCGGTTGGACTGGCCGCTGAAGATTGCAATACCCTTAGACCACATGATGATCCTCACAGGAATCAGGTAGACACTGGCGAGCATAAGACCCATAGGACCGTAGACGCCTTCAGCTACAGGATTGCCTAGAAATCCTGCATTAGAAACAAGAATTCCATAGGTGAGACATTTCTTTTGATCCTCGGTGACATTGTTATAGGCATATTTGGCATACAGCATGCAGAGAGCCTCGGCGGCGACTGAGATCAGAAATATCATCAAGCAATCACGGAGAGCGCTGTCAGGCAGCTCCTGCGTGAACGATGTGATGATATTACAGGGCAGGATGATATTGATGACCAGATCGGTGATGTTCTTCTGACCTTCACGGCTGACCAGGCCTTTCTTTCTTGTGAAAAAGCCAATGCCGATCAGCGTGAATATGATGAACTGAAGCCGCAGCATGGGAATCATGAGTGGTCCTCCTTTGTATAGAATGTCCGGCCGCTACGGCGCAGCCGAATAGAATGATCTTAAGAGGGGGGCAATCAGAGATCAGAGGGTTACCCTCTGATCTTTGTTTTTACACAAATATTCTATAACAAATTTCCGGTTAGTGGTGGGGATTTCTCGGGAAACGGAGTATGTGACCGAAGGGCTTCCGGGATATAGAAATATGTGTGAACCGAAGGGGAACCCTGCGATCAGCAGCATTGTGCAAAAAATCGCCCACAGCTCATTTGGAAGTGAATTAATTTCTTATATTCCGATCAGAAATGATAAACTAGAAACTGTAGTATTGCTCCAGGCAAAGGAATCCCGAGTCACTAAATCGAGTCATTTCATTGCTCATCAATACGCACATGATAAGTCATCAATGTTCATGGTGAACAAAAAAATAAAAGGGAGGCAATTATGAAAAGGAAACAGATCACAGCGATCCTGATGTCCGCGATCATGACGGTTTCGGCCTGCATGCCTATGAGCATGCCGACCCTGGCCGCAGAAAACGCAGGTGCGTCAGAGACAGCAGCCGCGGCAACTGTGGAAGCAGAGCCTGAGGCAGTGGAGGAAGTGGACCCCGAGCCCGCTCCCGAAATCACACCGGAAGCACCGACAGGCGAAGAGCCCGGTGCGGAACCGCAGGGCACAGAGCCCGAGGATCCTGCTCCTTCTGATGACGGAGAGGATGACAAGGAAGTATCCGGCGACGCTGCCACCACATCCGCAGAGGATGAGGACAGTGCTATTGGCGCGACTGAGGGTTCAACATCAGCTGACAGCGAGATTGCAGCTGAAGATCCCGACGCAGCGGATCAGACCGCTGAGGACCAGAAGGACGGCGAAGAAAAGGAAGAAGTCCAAAAAGAGAAGCCTGCCCAGAAGGCGCAGCAGGGAGATTTTGGCTCAGCTGAGGACATATATGTCGGAGATTCCAGATATGTTTCGGTAACAGACAATAGTCCTTTCCACTATTTCCGCTTTATACCTGAAGAAAGTGGTGATTACAAATTCTATTCAGAATCTGGGTACGATACATTTGCCACACTTTATGATGAAGATGAAAATGAAATAAAAAGTAATGATGATGGCGATGTGGACACTGACTTCTGTCTGACTGCTTATTTGTATGAAGGGACAACGTATTATTTCGAGACTCGACAGTATTCCAATGGAAGTGCGGAGTTTACTGTCTATCTGGAAAAAGATCAGAGCTCGACATTTACGATCGCTGATGGTCTTGAGGAAACTGTGGATGCAACTGTAGATTCAATAACAGGTGTGGAACCTGTATATCTGTCTCCATATGTAATCAAGTATACAGACGATGATCTCACATATGTCTGGACCAAAGATGGAGAAACAGTAAGCACTGAGGACCATTACGAGTTTACACCGAATTGGCCTACAACGGTCGAATGTACGGTCAGCTGCGGAGACCAATCCCAGACAAAGACGTATCAGATCTTGCTCAACCATTTCTATCCCAAGGAAGATATGCATATAACCATTGCTGCCGAAGCAGGCGGTTCTGTAACGTTGGATGCCGGTTATTATATGGACCAGATTTCTGCTGATGATAAGAGTAAACTCGGTTACACCTGGTATAGGGTTATAGACGGTGAGGATGAATTTCTACTTGATGAAAACGGGAGTTTTTACACAGGTACGACATACAATGCAAGTAATGTCACCGAAGTGTCAGAGTATTGCTGTAATGTGTACGACAATTATGGCAACAGTGTCAGAATCTGCTTTGAAATTCAGGTAGAAAACAACTTTGAGGCCTGGATTGTTGACGAGAATGACCCGGAAAATCATTCTCAAAGTGCAACAATCAAGTATACAGAAGGTGAAAGCGTAACGCTGCGCGCCGCCGCTCATGCAGATTCCGGTGAGATTACATATAGCTGGTATTTTGACAGCATTTGTATTGACTCGGGCTCTGACTCGTATACTGTGGATAATCCATCTGCCTGGGATGAGTACATCTGCAAAGTCAGTGATCAATATGGCAACACTATTGAGCTGACTTATGACTTAGAAGAGTCCTATTTCAACGTATCTCCGGAGGAAGACTATTATTGGCTCAGTCCGGGTGAATCATGCACATTAGAAGTTTATGTTGATACCGATGATGCCAGTTCAGTGAGCTATCAGTGGTACAGAAACGACGCAGTGATCAGCGGAGCGACTTCTGCAACGTATAATGCAAAAAACAAAGGCGGAACATTCAAATGTGTAGTGACGAAAGGCACTGCTTCCAAGACTGCAGTGTTTTATGTGACAATAGACAATGACTTCTGGGTCTATGCGAAAGGCGGCACAGAAAAGAGAGTTGCCAAGGTGGGGGATAAGGCTACACTTGAGGTAACTGCCCATGCATACAATACGAATGGCATCAAATATGCATGGTACGAGAAGGATGATAATGATGAGGATGATTTCAGACTGATCAGTGGGGCAACTGGGGCAAAATATACAACACCCGGTATTACTACAGCGAAAAGATTCAAGTGCCGGGTAACGGACTACTACGGAAATCAGGACAACGTTGTTTTTGACGTGGGAATTGAGAATCATCTGTTCGCCTATTATGAAGGCGGAAGAAAATACGACACTTATAAAACAGTTAAAGTTTTGCCTGGACAGGGCTGCACGCTTAAGGTCACTGCAGAAGCGGATGATATGTCCCAGCTGCAGTATGAGTGGGATGACTTCGAAGATAATCATACAAATACACTTGTCATTGATCCGGTAGAAAGGAACACCGATTACCGCTGCTATGTTAAGGATCAGTATGGAAATTCTGCTGAGGTCAATTTCTATGTAGAAGTTGAGAATAACCTGAAAATGTCATTGAAAGCCAATGGCGAGAAGGTTATAGGTGATAATGTGCTTGTTCCGCTTGGAGGATCCGTAACTCTCACGGCGGATGTCTCTGGAGGAGTCACAGACGGAATCAGTTATTCGTGGTATGACTCGAGAGAGTATAATACTCATGAAGGGATAGATTCTCTCCTGATCGATGATGTCTCACGCAGTTCATATGTACGATGCAGCATTACTGATAAATTCGGTAATAGCGTTTCGAAAGAAGTTAATATCAAAGTTGATAACCAGTTTAATGTCTATCCGGAAGGCTTTGAAGGATGTTCATCGGCCACCTATTTTGGCAAGCCCGGAGAGAAGATCAACCTGACCGCTGTAATCGAGGCTCTGAACGAAGACAACATGGATATCGGGTGGTATGACGACTGGTGGAACTATATGGATGTTCCCTATAACACCAGAACGATCACAGCGGAGTTTGGTGAGGAAGAAAAAACATATCACTGCGAGGTTACGGACTGTTACAACGATTATAAAACGGTTTATTTCTATCTAAAACCGGAGTCCAGCCTTACAGTTTATGCAGAAAACACAGTGCCTGACGAGAATGGCGAGTATCCTGAGACTGTAGATCTCTATCCGAGTCTTGGAGAGACAGTGAATCTTCATGTGATCGCTGTAGCAGATAACGACACTGTCAGCTATCATTGGGAGAAGGCTGAAAATTATCCGACGAGCTGGGGTGAGTTTGAATCGGATTATGAAAGTATCGGCGCATCAGGTGAGAGCGTTTCCTTTACAGCACAGAAAGCCACTGTATACAGATGCTATGTGGAAGACACAAAAGGAAACTGCAAGGTGATCACTTTCCGAATTCATGTCGGAGAATTAAGCGCGTATCCGGAAGGCGCCGGCACTATGTCCGATGGCACTTACAATAATCGCGCGGCGGTCAATGCAGAGCTTAATGCACCTACGACCCTTACAGTTAACACGAATGCAGCCCCTGGCGCAAATCTTACTTACAAGTGGACAATGGGACCGCTTAATGACAGCGGATGGTGGCCTCTTGAACAGGGTGCAGACAGCACGACAAACACGCTGACCGTCACACCTGCGCAGTCGGCACGCTATCTGTGCACGGTCACAGACCAGTATGACAACCAGGCGCTTTGCTACTTCTATGTAAACGTGGATGGACTGACATTTACCACCAACCACGGCACACCTGCCCTTGTTGGTGACAACCTGTATGAGATCCATGTTCCTGCAGCGATCGGAGAAGAGACGACACTGACTACGCAGGCCGGACGCGGCAGCACAGACGACATCAGCTATGAGTGGACAGTATCGGAAAAAGATGGTTATGAGCGCTACGGCGGAAATACCAATTCGGTGACGATCGTTGGTGGTGAAGACATTTATGCAGTATGCAATGTCACATACGCAAACGGCAACAAGGCCGAGATCCGCTACTATATTACTACTGCTAACCAGCTGACGATTGCTCCTGTCGGCGCAGCCGAAGGGCAGAACCGCATTGTGATCAACGCCGCCAATGGTGAGATTGTTCCGCTGGCAGTCAGTGTAAGTGCAGTTGATACGGATAGCCTCTACTATGAATGGTTCGATCCGGAGGGAAGAAGACTTTCCGATAGTTCTTCTTACAACCTTAAGGTTACAAAGAGCGGTACATATAAGTGCACTGTCGAGGATGGATATAGCAACGAGGCAACGGCATATTTTGTCATCAATAATGGCGAGACCTCGATCGGTGAAGCACAGATCACACTGAGTAAGACAACCTATAACTACAGCGGCAAGGCCAATACGCCCACCGTTACGGTCAAATGGAACGGACAGACGCTTGCGGAAGGCGCGGATAAGGATTATACCGTCTCGTACAAGGACAACGTCGGAGCAGGCACCGGAGCAGCGGTAGTTGTCAAGGGCACCGGCAAAACCCTGACAGGTACCAGACAAGTTACCTTTACGATCAATAAGGTCGCGCAGAAACCTACCATCAAGGTGGGCAAGGTCACAGGAGGCAAGACGCATTCCTTCGCAGTCAGCGGCGCTTATGGAACCCTGACCGCGAAGACCGGAAGCACGGCGATCGCGACAGCGTCCACATCGGGCAAAACAGTCAAGGTCAAAGGCGTTAAGGCCGGCAAGACCAAGCTGACAGTTACAGTCCATGGCGACAGAAACCATACAGATGCTACGATTTCGGCTGCGATCACAGTACTTCCCGGCGCACCGACCAAGCTTACGGCTGCATCGGCTGCAAAGGGACTGAAGCTGACATGGACCAAGGTTCCCGGCGCGACGAACTACTTCATCTATCGCAACAGCAAGAAGATCAAGACAGTCGGCAATGTGGCGACCTTCACGGATACAGCAGCCAATACCAATGGCACCAAGTACACCTACAAGATCGTCGCGAAAGCAGCGACCGGAACGAGCCCTGTCAACAAGACTCTGGCTTACTATAAGCTCAGCAAGCCTGCGATCACTTCCATTAAGAACAGCGCATCCAAGAAGATGACGCTCAAGTGGGGCAAGAACGCGAAGGCACAGGGTTACAAGATCGAGTACGCGCTTAAGAGCAACTTCAGCGACGCCAAGTCTGTGAGCGTCACAAAGAACAGCATTGTGACCAAGACGATCGGCAATCTTGTTAAGGGCAAGACTTACTTCGTAAGAATCCGGTCTTACAAGAAGATTGGATCCGCATACAGCTACTCCATGTGGAGTGCAACCAAGAAGATCAAGATCGCGAAGTGAGATCTGACTTAGAAGAGATCACTAATGCGTGGAGTGGCCAATAGCAGTTCATAATGTAAGTGAAGCAGCCCGGAGGGAATTCCCTTCGGGCGGCTTTCTTTTTGGTCCGAGACCGCAGGGTCACCAACAACTGCGCTCACAACGAGGAGCGCAGTTGTGGAAGCCCTGTCAAGGACAGGGCTTCCGGAATATAGAAATATGTGTGAATCACAGGGTAACCCTGTGATTCACAAAGCCACTGTAAATTGTTGGTAAAATGAATGAAAAAATTCCGTGATACGTGCTTTGATTCAATATGGTGCCAGAGAAGGCAGAAACGGTAAGGGAAGTGTTGCGAAATCGAAAACCATGAGGTAGAATGACCAATACCTTAAAACAATGGTTTCATTTTGATCCAGGAGGATAGATGAAAAAGCAGCAAATTATTGCATTGTTTCTTTCAGCTGTAATCGGTATATCGGCATGTGTACCTGCGCCCGGCATCAGCGCATTCGCATCAGAGGAAGGAACATCAAGTGCTTCAGAATCCGTGCTGAGTCAAAACACTGATGATACAGACACGATAGAGGAAAACGACGGCGCAGATATTGATGAGGGCGGCGCGTTTTCAACGGCCGAAGGCGGAACTGCATCAACAGGCAGCGAAAGCACAACAGCTAACGACGGCTCTGACAGCAGCACCGGTTCAACAAACGCAGAAACAGGCACTTCAGACAGCGGCACCGATTCAACGGGCACAGAGGCAGCCGCGTCAGACAGCGCGTCAAACGCTGCATCTGCAGGAGAAACTTCCGATGAATTATCAGAAGATACTGCGGATGAAACTACAGAAATAACTGAATCGGCCAGTGACGCAAAGGCACTTCTGGCCACAGATCCCGGTGGAAGCTTTGAGACCGCGGTAGAAGTGACTGTCGACGGCACGCAGCAGTTTGCGCTGGAGGATTATGGCGAGTATTATCTGAAGTTTACGCCCACCGAGAGCGGCGTGCATACTATCTATGCGACTTCCGGCTATCGGTATGCGCTTGCGGAGGCGACTCTGTTGGGTTCAGCAAATACGTCTGACGAGCTTGCTTATAACCAGACGGACTTTTTGCAGGGAGACGGCAAAATATTCTTTATCTCGCACGAACTGACAGCGGGCCACACTTATTACATCCTGGTGGGCAATCTGGATGTCGGCTTCGACATGACAATTCATGTCTCAAGACCTCAATTCTATGCCAGGGCGTGCGAAGTTGAGTATATACAGACGGTCGGCAGGGCGGTCACGCTCAAGGTCGAAGCTGAATCAGCGCTGCCCCTGACTTATGAGTGGCACAAGAAGAACGGCGAGGTGATACCGGAGGCTGTCACGAATACATATACATTTACGCCTCTTGTTGCCGGAGCTCGTACTTTTACTTGTACAGTGTCGGATGGGCTTAACACAGAAACCGTCTCATTTCATTTTAATGTCGCGGATTTCGTCGATCTTACGGCAGTCAATGAGAATGTGACGGCTGATTATGGTACGGAAGTGGAACTGCAGACCGCAGTCGATTCTCCGTATCCTGAGAAACTTACGTATCAGTGGCGAGATGCCGACGGCAAGGACATAGCTGGTGCGGTGAGCGCCAACTACACAGTCACGGTGACCAAAAACACGACATACAGCTGTGTAGTCAATTCCCCCTATGGGGCCTATGACTTTGCGCACTTTAATGTCAAGGTGAACAGTCATCTGTTTGCATATGCAGGCAACGCAGGCACAGATGCCGGCGGACATCTTCAGAAAGAGGCGCAGCTCAAGCTGGACAGCCAGGAGTCAGTCACCCTCAATGTGCTCACAGATTCGACTGACAAGGAAGGCCTTACCTATCAGTGGTACCGGATGAAGGAGAATAGCAGCAATTCTTATCCTTCATTGGTGCGCAGCAAGATCAGCGGCGCGACGTCCAAAGATCTGTATCTGGAGACGCCCGAAGCCGGCACTTATATCTGCCAGGTCACGGACGCATTTGGAAACACGGACAGCGCATCGTTTGAACTGGAAATCTGCGGCGGTCTGACTGTGTACCCGAAAGGCGCCGAAGAGACGGCAGACGGCAGAGAGAACTTTGTATATTTTGACGCAGATGCATCCGAACAGATTGAGCTGTGCACAGTCGTGAGCGGCAGTGACCTGACGGGGGCCCATTACAGCTGGTATGTCGGAAGCTTCAATGACCCTGCGTGGACCGCGGTTGACGGGGCGCAGCAGGATGGAACCGGTACAGGAACAGGTGCAGTCATCGGTGCGGATTCCGCAGTCAGCACTCTGACTGTGAGCGGAAACCCTGAGCATTCTGTTCGCTATAAATGCGTGGTGAAGGATGCGTACGGCAATTATGGTGTCGCTTTCTTCTATATTATTAAGAACAATCTGAAGGTGACTTCTCCGAATGGAACGCTGGCGTTTGACGGTTACTACAAGTACACGACGACAGTCGTGAAAGAGCTTGAGGAGCCTTTGTCGCTGCGTGTCAATGTCGATGCAGATGACATCAGCGGTATTGAGTTTGGGTGGTTCTACTTCGCACCGGATAACAATACGTCGACCATCCTCAGCGGAAGCGGCAATCGCTATCGTGTCACGGCGGATAAGCCCGGGTTTTATGAGTGCCGTTTTACGGACGCCGGCGGCAATTCCAGATGCGTAGAGTTCAAGATCGTCATCGATACGGGCTTTAAGGCTTACCCAGACGGTGCGCCGACCGTGGATGGTCATCTTACGGACAGGGTCACCGTGAATTGCGAAGCCGATGAGGAAGTTACGCTTTCAGTAAGGGCGAGCAGCAGCGAGAGCTGGGAGATCAGCTACGCATGGTTTGATCCAAACGGCAATGAACTGACGGAGATCGGAGACAGCCGCACAGCGAAAGTCACGCCTGTGGACAGCGGAACTTACACCTGTAAAGTCGATGATGGATATGGAAACGTATTGTTTGCATATTTTGACATCGTGCTGGACAACGGGTTGTCGATCGTTCCTGTCTACAATGCGGGCGACGTGGGCGTTTCCTACGATGAGAGCCGGAACGAACTGACTTACAGCGATGTCGCGCAAGGAGCAAGCGTTAAGCTCAGATCCAGAGTTACGGCCGACGATATCACCGGTCTCAGCTATGAGTGGCGTGAGCGTGAGCTGTACAATCAGAATGATTGGACGAGGATCGATGGAGCGGGCAGCGGTGTTTTGACAGTGAAGTCTTCCTATGATATGGCATATTCGTGCAGGGTGACGGACCGCTTCGGAACATCGCAGACGGTGTACTTTGTTGTGAAGTTCGCGGACACGAGAGATCTGGGGATCGCGCAGATGATCCTTTCGCGCAGCAGTTATGTGTGCGATATGACGGCCAAGGAGCCCGGCGTCATTGTCCGATATAAGGGCAGGACGCTGGAGGATGGCGTTGATTACAAGGTCAGCTATCAGGACAACGTGAACGCAGGGACCGCGACTGTCACAGCGACTGCGGTGGAGAATGGCCGATATACTGGCAGCTGCTCGAAGACCTTCACAATTAAGAAGACGCTGCAGCCCATCAAGCTTGAGAAGTATGTAAGCCGTCTTCTGGTCGATGGCAAAACACAGATCGTGGTAACAGGCGTCCAACAGTCCGCGAAGGTGAGCTTCAGTTCTTCGGATAAGGCCGTGGCAGTGGTAGACAAGAACGGGATCATCACTGCAAAAGGTCAAGGCGCGGTTGAGATCACTGTGACTGTGGCAGAGACTGACACTTTTGCCAAGACGGTTGAACGCGTCAGGATCGCAGTAGTGCCCGGTGTGCCGAAGAGGTATACGGCCAGGAACTGGCTGGAGGGCATCAACCTGGCATGGAGTAAGGTTCCCGGGGCGACAAAATATAGCATTTACCGCAATGGTGTGTTCATACGTACGGTCATCGGGAGCGCAAGCTCGTTCAGAGACTATGGTATTGTGTATCAGGGAGCCACGAAGCCGCTCGTTAACGGTACCTTCTATACATATAAGATTCAGGCAGAGAACGAAGCAGGAAAGAGCACTAAGGTCAGGTATGCTTCGATGTACCGGCTGGATCAGCCCAGGATCGTTTCGGTACGCAATAAAGCTAAGCGTAAGGCTATACTGAAGTGGACCAAGAACAAAGCGGCGACCGGCTACATTATTGAGTACTCAACCAGAAAGAGCTTCGATAAAAATGTCAAGAGTATTACCACAAAGGTCAATTACCCGCAGAAGACGATCCTCAAGCTCCTCAAGGGCAGAACGTATTACTTCCGCGTGCGCAGCTACCGGAAGTACAGGGGAAAGAAGTACTACTCTGCGTGGAGTCCTGTGAAGACATTGAAAGTGAAGAAGTGAACATCGTTTATGAAGAGACCACAGGCGGGGCCTATGGTCTCTTTTTATGTGGGATGGTGAGACCGTAGGGTTACCCTGTGGTCTTCTTTTTTAATGCAATTGTTGTTGAACGGAGTTTGGGTGGAGGATATAATTATATATGTAGATAAACAATACACCTAATGGAGGTACAGTTATGAAGGTAATGAAAAGGATTGCTACTTTACTGTTAGCAGCATTTCTTGTCGCAGGCGTTTTTGCCCCCGTTCAGACAGAAGCTGCAAGCCTGTCTGTCGCCGGAATCAAGTTCTATAAGTGGACCGGAGCGGGTCAGTGCTTCATGGTAACAAAGGCGCAGAACATTATGGAATTCCAGTATCAGGTCTTTAACAATTCCAGCAAGCTGGTGAAGACTGCTAAATCCAGCAATTACATCACGGAAGACAGATATGATACTTGCAGAGTTGAGGGCCTTCCTAAGCTGAGCTGTGCTTTTGTTCGTGTTCGTGCGAGAGGGTATTCCGGCGGTTGGAGTGCGTGGTCTCCGAAGAAACTGATTGTACCGCTGCTTGGTGTTGCCGGCAAAATCAATGTTGCAAAAGCCGGTAACATGAAAGCCAAGATTTCCTGGAGCCCTGTAACAGGTGCTTATGACTATCAGGTCTATATGTCAACCACCGGCAAGAGCGGTTGGAAGAAAATCGGAACTGTTAGGGGCAATGCGAAGTCCCGTTCTATCGTAGTCAGCTCCTTCAATGGCAAGAAGCTTGTTAAGTACCAGAACTACTATTACAAGGTAATTGCCAGAAGAAAATATGCTGGACAGTTTTATAATTCGAACGGCAACACTTCCAGTTACTATTACGGATACTTCTGGTTATATACTACATATAACTAAGCAAGAGATTGCAGAAATCGGACTTTATCGATTTGCCAAAAGATTGCTGATTTAGCATGATCATAGTGAAACGGTAAGGATACCGCCAGTCGTGTTTTTTGAACGGCTGGCGGTATTTTTGTGTTGCTAAGTTGGGCATTTGAGAATGAAAATTCGTATAGTGGAATATCCGGAATCGTATTGACGAATTATCTAAGATTGGGAATAATATTGGTAAGAAATGAAGATGACGGGAACAGGCGTCGAGCAGAAAGTGCAGGGTGATCAGTATGACGATTTCAGAACGGATATTTGAGATATTGGATAAGCGGGGGATGAGCCAGAAAGAGTTTTCGGAGAAGACCGGCATTGCGCAGAGCAGCATTAGCGACTGGAAGAGGAAGAAAACGAACCCTGTGAGCGACAAGATTCTGATGATCTGCAATGTGCTGAATGTAACGCCCTATGAGCTGCTGGGCGGGACAGACAGCGCCGGGGCTCGCAGCAACCCTTCGGAATTCATTCTTGTTGAGAAGAATTCAGAACTGGGGCAATCAATTCTTACATTTTTCGCTCTGGACAAGGAGAAGCAGGGGAGGATCCTCGGCTACTTGAAGGCGCTGTCTGAGATGGAGTGATGGAGGAAAACTTAGATGTAAATGTTGGATAAAGGGCGCCTGTGCCCTTTATTCTTCAGGCAAAGATTCGTAAAACAGAATTAATTATATTAAACAGAATTGGCGGAGTGGGCATTAAAAAATCGTGGAGTGTTATACTCCACGAACAGTCATTTAATCCGAAATTTATAGTACACGAAAGATGTTAAATTGTCAAACATGCTGAAAAGAGACAGGTAATTATCAAAATAACAAGCGTATATTTTTATAATATCAAACACTTTGGGTGAAAAATCTACCAATCGCCGTCAAAACTACCCTAAAGGAAGGTGAGTTTCCGTGCCGAGACGAGGAGAGAATATTTATAAGCGCAAAGACGGCAGATGGGAAGGCCGATATATCAAAGGATATTCATACGGAAAAGCACAGTATGGCTATGTATATGCATCGTCGTACGCCGAAGTGAAAGAGAAACTCTTCTATTTTAAAATGAACGTGCGTGAACCTGGGATAATCCGGAATGATTTACGGACCGGACAAACAGGCACAACATTTGAGGCTGTTGCGTCTGAATGGATGGCCTTTTTAAAGCCTCAGATCAAAGAGTCAAGTTATGTTAAATACTCGAACTCTTTACATGATTACCTTTACCCGGCTTTTGCCGAACGTCAGGTTGAAACAATCACACGTGCAGAAGTGTCTGCGCTTTGTGTCAGACTTGCAGAGGAAGGTGGGAACAACAAGTCTGGACTGTCTCCCAAGACCATTGCCGATACATTATCGATTCTTAGAAGCATACTCAACTATGCCTCGGAAGAGAAAGAGCTGCGTGTTGCAAATATTACGGGGATTTCAGTAAAGCTTCCCCGCAGCACAATACGTGTTTTCACTGTCGCCGAACAGCAAAAGCTGGACGTATTTCTGCGTGAAAACCTCAACCCTTGCCATCTGGGAATTCTTCTTTGTATGTATACCGGACTCAGAGTCGGAGAAATCTGTGCATTGACATGGAAGAAAATCTCTTCCTCAGAGCCGGTACTGCAAGTTGACAAAACACTGCAGCGCCTGCAGCAGACTGATCAACCAGGACGTAAGACAAAAGTAGTAATCTCACCGCCTAAAAGCGAGTCATCAATCAGAGCAATACCGTTGCCCAGCGACATATATTGTTTGTTGCAGGAAAACAGAAAGTCGGATGAAGCATATGTTTTAACCGGTATGATCAAGAGGTTCATGGAGCCTAGATTGCTTCAGAACCATTTCAAGAAGATCCTCTCTGGACTGGGAATTGAACATGCTAATTTTCATGCCTTGCGGCATACATTTGCTACTCGATGCGTCGAGCTGGGTTTTGACATAAAGAGTCTCAGCGAAATCCTTGGACATTCCACTGTGAATATAACTCTGAACAGATATGTTCATCCGTCCATGGATCTCAAACAAAAGAATATGAACATGCTATCGGATCTATTCTCCGTCAGCTAACGAGTCAAAAAAGCCGTCAATCCGTTGTGTTTTCAACAGATTTGGCGGTTTTTCGTGGAGTATAACACTCCACGCAAATATACAGCGGATCGCTGCCAGGTCATCAACAGAATCCTCAACAGATATAGACATTATATCATTTTTTGACCAATATCTGTCAAAGTCCTTAATTTCAAAAGCAAATCTATTTCCAGATAGGCGGCCTTGCGGGGCCGCTATTTTTGTGGCCCTAAATAAGTAAGACCAAAGGTCAACTCTGCGGTCGTATCGCAATTCTATCTTGAGTTAAATAACATGAATCGTATATACTGTAATGGAGGCGGCAATTGAGTTTAAAAGGGAGAGACCGATGAATCCTTCCAACGAATTTATCAGGCATATTTGCGATATTTATAATGATTATTATGACGACCGGATCGAGGAGTCCAATCCTCCGACAGCGGGCAACAATCCCAAAACAGCAGGTGAGGACTGGCGTCCGGGTGTTACAGCAGCGCATAAGTCGCTGGTTGCGTTTCAGAAAGAACTAGAGGAGGAGGGCATTTGCCTGTCGACCTCTAAAATCAAGAAGATTCTTGTTACGGGCGGTTGTTGGACAACTGCCAGGAGCAGGCAGGTTCAGGAATTGTATGAAAAATACACGAAAGAAGGAGCTGATTCGGGCGAGGGTGGAAGAGCCCTGACTGCACCGGAAGCTGTGACGCGGATCAGCAAAGAGCTGGGAATCAGCAAGGTGTCTGTTTCCGTAAATATTCCCTATCAGGATGTCGTTTACAAGCTGGATCAGCGAAGCAAGAATGCGATCCGGTGTGAGCGGTATAGAAAAAAGAAGAAGGTTTAGCGCGACCGAAGGGTAACCCTGTGATCACAAATAAGGAGGAGAGATATGAACAAGAATGATTATGCACCAAATCCGCCTATGGGATGGAACAGCTATGATTACTACAATACGGAGGTGAATGAAGCGCAGGTCCGCGCGAACGCCGAGTATATGGCGGCGCACCTGAAGGAGTTTGGCTGGGAGTATGTGGTGATCGACATCGAGTGGTATGCTGTCGACGCTGGCTCGCAGAGTGACAAGTATCAGTACATTCCTTTCGGGAAACTTGTGATGGACGAGTATTCGCGCCTGCTTCCGGACCCGGTTCGTTTCCCGTCTGCAGCCGGCGGGAAGGGGTTTCGTGTTTTGGCAGAGTATATACACTCGCTGGGGCTGAAGTTCGGGATCCACATTATGCGAGGAATTCCGCGCGCGGCGGCACATGAGCACAGGGGACTTTTGGGGACGGAGATGACGGCGGACCAGCTGGCTGATCCCTCGAATATCTGCTGGTGGAATCCGGATATGTACGGGCTCCGCGTGAATCTGCCGGAGGCGCAGATGTATTATGATTCGATCATGCAGCTATATGCGGAGTGGGGTGTGGATTTTATCAAGTGCGACGACATCTGCCGCGAAGATGCTGTCACAGCGCACCGCGAGATTGAGCTGCTGCACAATGCGATCATGAAATGCGGAAGGCCGATCGTGCTGTCGCTTTCACCCGGTCCTTCCAAAATATCGGAAGCGGCCTTTTATGCGGCGAACGCGAATATGTGGAGAATTACGGATGATTTCTGGGATTCGTGGCCTCTGCTCAAGGATATGTTCCGCCGCTGTGAACTCTGGCAGGGCCAAAACGTGCCCGGCTGCTACCCTGATTGCGATATGCTGCCAGTTGGTGTGATCGGGGGATGTTTTGGCAAGCGGATTGAGAGGCAGACGGCGCTGACCGTGGAGGAACAGCGGACAATGATGAGCCTGTGGTGCATCTTCGGGGCGCCATTGATGGTAGGCGCGGAGTTGACAAAACTGGACGATTTTACGTTTGGGCTCCTGACCAACAGGGATGTGCTGGACATGCAGCGCTTCGGACGGGACGCGATGCAGCTCGAGCGCACCGAGGAACAGGCGATCTGGGTTGCGCGTGATCCGGTGCATGATAGGGGTTACATTGCACTTTTCAACCTGGCAGATGAGGAGCGGGCAGTGCACTGCTGGGTCGGTGCGATCGCAGACCGGGGTTACAAGGCGTACGATGGCGGAACGATCCGCGAGATGTGGACAGGCGCGGAAGCGGCATATAGTACGGGCGGACTGGCTTGCCTTGTGCCGGCACATGGCGCGAGAGTGTTCGTATATTGAGACCGAAGGGTTACCCTGTGGTTCACACCGCAGTGGGGCGACCGAAGGGTAACCAACAACTGCGCTCATACCGAGCGCAGTTGTGGAAGCTCTGACTCTGGCAGAGCTTCCGGTTTTATTGCTGTCAAAGGGTAACTGCCGAAAAATAAACCGTGGATAATGATAAAAGTTTGCGTAGATAGATATGTGTGAGGCAAACAGCCCGCACTTAATGAAGCAATATCTAGAAAACACAAGTAATAGAAAGGTGATTGATATGGAATATGCAGCATTTGGAATTCTTGGACTGATCATGAGCGCTCTCGCTTTTTGGGCAGCATGGTATGTGATCGTACTGATCGCGAGATGGAAGGTTTTTGATAAGGCGGGGATAGCCGGTTGGAAATCCATTATTCCCATCTACAGTGACTATTGCACTTATAAGATTTCGTGGAAAACAGCAGCTTTTTGGGCTTTCCTTGTACTGAGCTGTGTGTCCGGTTTCCTTTCCGGTCAGATCTCAACGCTCACTGAGAACGGCAATGCAGTTCCCGCCCTCATCAGTATCCTGTCGACAGCAGCCGGGGTAGCAGTTACTGTGATCAACCTGCTTATGAATATTAAGCTTGCTCAGAGATTTGGTCATGGAGTTCTGTTTGGACTGGGACTCACATTCCTGACCCCTCTGTTCACACTGATCCTTGGACTTGGCTCCAGCGAGTACTACGGAAATCCCGAGGAAGGGCTTCCGTCCAGAAGAATCTTTTATCGCTGATCGTGAAGCTGCGTGAAAACTGCAGTACGAAAATGTAAGAAAACTGAATAGTATTTAAAAAGGCTCTCCGCCTGGTTGACGGAGAGCCTTTTTTGTGGTGTAAAGACCGGAGGACAGCTGACCGGAGGGTTACCCTTTGGTTCACACCGCAATGGGGCGACCGAAGGGTAACCCTCCGGTCAAGGTCTACATTTTCGAACAAGGGCATAAGAGACTCCGGTAACCCGACTTGCCTGGCGGAGAGAAACGCCGGACTGGAGCATTTTCGTTAAAGTAGCGGTGCGTTTATCTACCTCAAGAAACTGAAATTCTGATGCGTTTTTGCATCCTGAGAAGCGGTCCATGAGTTGGATCGCTTCTTCGTCTGTGACACGCCGCTTTGGTGTGTCGTCGACATCCAGACAAGTATCGTTGTTCTTCTCTAAATTATATTGGATGAAGTCTTTCGGACTGATCAGAGACAGCATAAAGTCCCCATCGATCAGGCGGTTGGTGAAATAATCGTTGAAGCTGCTGTACTTGTAATCATAGGGGCTGCTGCACATACCTGCTTTTACAGGGTTTTGGTGGATATACCGTACAACAGTGAAGAGCTGGCGAATAGAGTTGACAGGTCTGCTGAAGTAGCTGGATCTGAATAGATTTCCGGATCGGTGATATTTTGCATTATACCATTGAACGAAGCGAGGACTGATTCGAAGAATGATTCGACCGAGAGGGATTTTGCCGGGTATAACGAGCAGGTGGACATGCGTGTGCATGATGCAATATGCAATCAGACGGAAATCGCATTCGGCCTGGTAATCATGAAGGATATAGAGGAATTTCCGGAAATCCTCGTCATCTTCGAAGATCCGCTGACCGCTTGTGGAGCGCAGGATGACATGATAGATGTTATAACTGCTGGGATGTCGAAAAATCGTAGGCATAGAGATAGTCCCTTTCTGTGATGGCGGTATAGGAATTGCCAGAGTTGGCTTTACTGCAAATATGAAATTGTACGATGCAAGGGTAACGGCGGGGAGATCCCGGAGAGATGCACGTATGTTGTGCCCGCTTAGGTGGGGAGGCGCGCTTGAGAGAAGTGCTAGACTTGCTGGTTGATATTTTAGCATAAGGGGAGGAATGGGACAAGCATGTGAGAGGCGACCGAAGGCTGGCGTGACCGGAGGGTTACCCTTTGATTCACACCGCTATGGGGCAACCGAAGGGTAACCCTGTGATCAAAAACGGGTGATTTATGCTTGAAAACCCTTAGTTTTAGAGAATATGATAGACATGAATTATGCGACCGAAGGGTTACCCTGTGGTACAGGGCAGGAGAAAGGCGAATGTGATGGGTGAACGGGACAGAAATGATGCATGGGAGGCAGCTGAGCGCGAAAGGCTGGCGAAGGAGCTGGTGGAAACGGTCGTGCGTATGGGTTATCCGGAGGAATATGGCCATGCGATCGTGCAGAATCTGCGGACAGAGAAGACGATGAGCCGCATGATCGGCTATCTGAAGCATGCAAAGCCCCGAAGCGCCGAAGAAATTGCGGATGAAATGCTTGCGATCATGGAGGATCGAAAGCGCTGGATCCAGAAAAAAGAGGCTGAGTACTACAACAGCAAGTATAACGAGATGCTGTATTTTGGCTTGGGTGTGGACGATGAAGAGTGATGAGAATCCTGGACAGTAAAAACTTCACCACATAGATGAGACGGCTTGATTTCTGAAAAGGAGTGTATTTATGAGCTTTGAAATTTTTACGTATGGAAATCCGGATGCCGCGACGCAGCTGGTGCAGATGGTGGACGATCACGATCTGAATCTGATCGAGCAGGAGGTTGAATTCATCCGGGAGCTGTCGGGCGGGCAGGATTTTGGCCTGAAGGCTGTTAAGGTGAATGATTGGAACAAGGACCTGTCGCCTTGGCAGGCACCGGCGGTGTTCGGGAATGAGGATTTTGGCGAAGGAGCTGCGGAGACTCTGGCATTCCTTCTCGACAATGTGGTACCTGCCGGCAAAGCGCCCGGTGCCAAAACATTCCTCGGCGGCTACTCCCTGGCAGGCCTGTTTGCTCTGTGGGCAGGATACCGGACAGACCGATTCGACGGGATCGCAGCTGCCTCGCCGTCAATCTGGTTCCCGGGATTTGTGGATTACATGCGCGGGAACGAGATGCGGCCGCGCGCAGTCTATCTGAGTCTGGGCGACCGGGAGGAGCGGACGAGAAACCCGGTGATGTCGCAGGTGGGAAATGCGATCCGGCAGGGCTGCGATGTGCTGCAGGCAGCGGGAGTGGAGTGCGTGCTGGAGTGGAACAAAGGAAACCATTTTAAAGATGCGGACCTTCGGACGGCGAAGGCGTTCGCGTGGCTGATGAAGAACAACAGCGCTCACAACTAGGAGCGCAGTTGTGGAAGCCCTGTCCAAAACAAGGCTTCCGGATTAATCCATGAGATCACAGGGTCATGAGATCACAGGGTTACCCTGTGATCTTTTACCCTGTGATCATTTTTATGTGTGACGTGTGATCACAGGGTTACCCTCCGGTTTTTTGTGATAGAATAGGTTCAGTTTCGTATTAATCAATTTGACACAGCAGAGGTGGAACAACAATGAAAAAGAGATCATCCCTCATAGCTCTGATGCTAGCGGCGTCGCTCAGCATTACGAGTGTGCTTCCTGCACTTGCCGCAGAAGTACCTGCAGAAGCAGATGCAGCAGATACTGCCGTGACGGCTTCCATGGAAGAAACAGCAGAATCCGGCGAAGCTGTAGAACCGGAAGAAGCTGAACCTGAAATGGTCAGCAGCGATGCGGAACCGGAAGAGAACGACAGCGAAGCAGAGTCCGAAGTGATCGACAACGACGAAGAGCCGGAAGAGATCGTTAATGAAGCGGAGCCGGAAGAAGGCTTCGGCGAAGAAGTGCCTGAGGACGAAAACGAGGACGCGGAAATCTTAGAAGAAACCGAAGAAACCAAGGCGCCGCTTTTCACCGGTACGATCACGATTGATGCAGAGATCGAGAATAAGGCATCTGACAACGGCTCCGATCTGGACCCGGATGAGCTGTTCGCAGCATATGCTGATCGGGTTTTTGGCGGCGTGGATCAGAAAGGCCGTCTGAAGGCGCGCAAAAGTGTCGGGTCTAAACTGACCGGATACGAAGCTGTATTCTATAATTATATTGCAAGCCGTCTTCCCTATATTGCTGCGGGGGAGCAGGCTTCTACAGTATTTGAGCTGTCAGGTGATGAGTATCTGGAGAAGAAATCGTGGACTGCTGCAGAGCTGGGCGTTGACAGTATTCTTGTACAAAATGAGGACGGAAGTTATTCAATTACCCCGGAAACAATCCGTGCAGTGGGAAGGGCAATAAATTTGGATGCGGCAAAGGTCAATTCCGCTCTTTTGGCAGACTTTCCATATGAATTGTATTGGTATGATAAGGTAAAATCTGATGCGTTTGATTTTTCATCGCATTATAATATGTCAGCCTCTTTAGATAAATCTATAAATGAATATGTGGTCGAGGTCACAGGCACTTTTACTGTTAAGCTGCGTGTTGTCGGCGACTATGCTGCTGATCAGTATACAGTTAATACTGAAAAAGGACAGTTAGTACAGTCTTCCGCAGCGAACGCCCGCGCAATCGTATCAAGATACAGCGGCTATACGGACTCGGAAAAGCTGTCAAAATATCGCGAAGAGATCTGCAATCTTGTTTCCTATAATCATGAAGCCAATATGGATGATCCCGACGTTTACGGCGATCCCTGGCAGATGATATGGGTTTTTGACAATGATCCCGGCACAGAAGTTGTATGCGAGGGATATTCCAAAGCATTTAAGTATCTCTGTGATCAGTCGAATTTCAGCGCAGATATCAACTGTATAACGGTTACCGGCGTGATGAGAGGCGGTACGGGAGCAGGCCGTCATATGTGGAATATCGTACACAACGACGACGGCAGAAATTATCTTGTTGACGTGACAAACTGTGATGAAGGCACGATCGGAGCACCGGATCTGCTGTTCATGGTGCCGGCTGAGAAGGTTGAAGAGGATCATTACCAGTGCATGGCTAACTCCACTGCGATCAGCTATGTGTATGACGCGGACATGCATCTTGTATTCAGCGACGAAGAACTGGAAATCAGCAGTGAGGCTGTATGCAGTCACGTCTGGTCGACCGAGTACACGGTGGACCGCGAACCTACAGGTCTGGAAGAAGGCGTTGAGTCCCTGCACTGCACGATTTGCAATGCTGTGAAGCCCGGTTCTGAGCGGAGTATTCCTAAGCTTGACATCATCACTCTGACTGCTGAAAATGTCGCCGATTTTGCGGACGTGACCTATACCGGAAAGGCATTTACTCCCGAAACGGTTGTAACTGTGGGCGGCAGTGTTTTGGCAGCAGGAGTTGATTACACAGTCGAATATATCAACAACGTCAATGCAGGCACGGCGACAGTCAAAGTGACTGGCAAGGGCAAGTACGACGGTGAGATCGAGAAGACATTTACGATCGCTGTCAAAAAAGTGAAGCCCGCAATCACGCTGGCCAAAACCTCGTATGTTTACAGCGGCAAGGTGATCAAGCCGGCGGTCACTGTTAAAGCCGGAAGCACGAAGCTGACTTTGAACAGGGATTACGAAGTGAGCTATGCGAGCGGACGCAAAAATGTCGGCACGTACAAGGTCGTGGTCAAGCTCAAGGGCAACTACAGCGGCAATAATTCGACCTCCTTCAAGATCATCCCGAAGGGAACGACGCTCGTTTCGCTGACACCGGGCAGCAAGAAGATGACTGTGAAGTGGAAAAAGCAGGCGACACAGACGACCGGTTATCAGATCCAGGTCGCGACCGACAATAAGTTCACCAAGAACAAAAAGACGGTCACAGTTGCAGGCGCGTCCAAAACAAGCGCAAACGTCACGGGTCTCCTTGGCGGCAAGAAGTACTATGCCCGCATACGTACTTACAGAATGGTGAAAAATGTGAAGTATTTTTCTTCCTGGAGCGCGATGAAGGCGACAAACGTGAAGAAGTAAGAGACGGTTGGCTAAGACCGCAGGGTAACCCTGCGGTCTTTTTTTATGCAGCCGATGTGACCGGAGGGTTACCCTGTGATTCACAACCCTGCGGTCTTTAAATTGGCATTGACACAACCGCACCTATTCCCTATAATACCTATTAAATTAGTATGCATTAAAGACGGTAAAACTGAGGGGACTGACAGATGTGCGAGATCTACGCGTATTCAGGAGAAGTGAATAAGACTTTCAACGACGAACTGCGTGAGTTTTTCTCCCACTGCACAGAGCACCCCAACGGATGGGGGCTTGCAGTGGAAGAGGATGGAAGGATGAATCTGGAAAAAGAGGCTGTCCAGGCATCCGAGAGCCGGTATCTGCGCGAGCGCCTGCGGCAGCATTTAGAAGGAACTGCAGCTCTTGCGCACATTCGTTATGCGACGATCGGTTCTGTTAAGCATGCGAATTGCCATCCTTTTATGGGAAAGGACCGCAGCGGCAGATGGTGGACGCTGGTCCACAATGGAACGATCTTTGACTATGCACCGATGGACCACTATACCCGTGTGCAGAGTGGAAGTACGGACAGTGAACGCATTTTGCTGTATTTGATCGATATTATGAATGCCGCTGCTGAGGAAAAGGGCAGGGTTTTGACCGCTCGGGAGCGATTCGAACTGCTGGATTCGGTCTTTGCGCTGATGTCCAAGAATAATAAGCTCAACATTGTTCTATACGACGGAGAGCTTCTCTACGTGCATGCGAACGCGCCGGATTCGCTGTTCGTGCGGCAGGGCGAGAAACAGGTGACGTTCAGCACACAGCCTCTTGCAAAAGGCAGGTGGAAGCCGGCGCCTTTCACACAGCTGGCTGCCTGGAGAAAGGGTGAAAAGGCGTTTGAAGGCGCAGTTCATGGAAATGTATATGTTCCGGATGAGAAGGCGATCAGCCTGTTGTATCTGGCTTACTCGCAATTGTAATTGTTGATTGGAGGCTGTTTTATGCTCCACACTGATCAGATCAGCGTCGCCCGGCACTTGGGATCGGGCAAAATAGGACTCGAAAAGGAAAGCCTTCGCATTACGAAAGAAGGGTTTATGACGCAGACCCGTGACCCGTTCGTGGACGTGCCCTGTATAGTCAGAGATTTCTGCGAAAATCAGACGGAAATCAATACGCCTGTGCAAAACAACGTGCATGACGCCATGGAATGTCTGGACAAGTGTACAAAGAGAATCAGGGAAACGCCGCTCGGTATGACCTCAAAACCGTGAATATCGTCTTGCCGGGGGGGGAATCGACGGATGCGGTTTCCGCGGCGCTTCGGGTCATCAATGATATGAGGCAGCTCTATCGCGGCATCGAAGCGGACATGGGAGAGGTCGAGCAGGTCTTGCAGTATCAGTCGGATAAGTTCGAAGATCCGGAAAAGAGATATGCGTGGCAGCTGCGCAGGGAATACAGCGGAGGATTTGTCGAGAAGGGGCTGGAACTGGCCCGAAAATATGCATGATCGAGATCACAGGGTAACCCTGTGATCTCTTTTTTGCTGTTCAGTCATCTGAGACTTGGATTTGACACAAGATATAGCGGTGTTGTTTAATTAATTAACGCAATGTTGACCACAGGGCAACCCTGTGGTTCACACTGCTGTGGGGCGACCGAAGGGTAACCCTGTGATCATGGCGCATGCAAGTTGAAGTGGAATGGAAACGGAATGATCTATATTATTCGCCATGGGCAGACTGAAATGAATCAGGCACACGCGCTGCAAGGCAGGAGCGATCAGCCCTTGAATGAGAATGGGATCAGGCAGGCGCAGGAAGCGGCGAAAGGATTTGGTAGTCTCCTTTTTGACAGGGTGTACAGCAGTCCGCTTGGGCGGGCGATCCAGACCGCGGAGATTGTGGCGCCGGGCGTGCCGATCGTTGTCGACGACCGCCTGATCGAAATGGATTACGGTCCGTATGAAGGTGTCGACCTCACGGATATGCCGGCGGAGCTGATCGAGTTTTTCAGAGATTTTGTCCACAATCCGGCACCTGAAGGGATGGAACAGCTCTCCTCAGTCGTGAAGAGGACCGGCGCTTTTATTGAAGAGATCAAGGATCTGCCGGGGAATACGCTGATCTCCACCCATGCGATCGCCATGAAGGGGATCTTGGAGTATCTGACGCCGGACTCCGGAGGCAGATATTGGTCCAAACACATCGGAAATTGTGCTGTCTATGCGGCGGATAATAAAAACGGGCACGTCAGCGTCCCTAAAGAATGGAAATAGCATTGATCACCGCGCGGTACCGAAGGGGAACCCTGTGATCGCGATGACCGCGAAAGGAGCGGAAATTGAAAAAGGTACGAAATCTAGTAATAGGTGGAATTGAGAATAAAGTCTTTAACCTGATCCTGGCAACTGTGTTTCTGACAGCTGCCGCCTTCATGGCCGGTTACCTGTATCAGAGCAGCATGCTGGCAAATCTGAGTGCAGAGACCAGCTCGCGCCAGCTTGAATCGATCACGGAGATCACCGGCTCGGTCATGGACAGCGTGGTCGAGCAGAGCATGGACCAGCTGACTGAGAAGGAGGCGGAGATCACCGACGAGCTCTTCAACGGACTCAAGAACCGTGTGGAGATGCTCAGCGATTACGCGGGCAAGCTCTTCAGCGACCCTGAAAACGCGCCCCGTGCAGCTTACGCGCAGCCGGATCCGGCCAGAAACGGCGAAGTTACCGCCCAGCTCATTCTTGCCGACGATGTAGACGCCGAAGAGATCGCGGACAAGATCGCAGTCGCGGCCAACATGTCAGATATGATGGTCTCGCTTTTTGGCGCGTCCGAGGAGACCAATTCCTGCTTTGTCGCGCTGCCTGAAGGCGCTTTTCTCGTGACGGATGACCGCTCTTTGTCAAAATACAACCCTGACGGCACGCTGATCAGCTATGACCCGCGCACCCGCCCCTGGTATCAGATGGCTGTGGAAGCCGGAAAACTGATTTTTACTGATGTGGAAGTCGACGCATTTACCGGTGATATCGGCATTGTCTGCGCGATGCCTGTATATGTTGACGGCGAGCTGGCAGCCGTTGTCGGATCTGACCTTTTCCTCACTTCCATGCAGGAAGCTGTGCAGGCTTCGGAGCAGAACGGCGGTTTCTATTGCGTGATCAACAACAACGGACATGTCGTCTTTTCGCCCAAAAAGGAAGGCCCTTTCCGGGTGATCCACTCCGCGGAAGCAGCTGACCTGCGCGAGTCCTCTAACAATGAACTTGCAGCTCTGGTCAAGGACGCCATGAAAGCCAAGACCGATGTGCGCCTGGTAAACATGGATGACGGCGCCTATTATATGATCGGCGTGCCGATGAAAACGGTTGGCTGGACGCTGATCGCAACTTTCAAAGAGGAGCTTACGAAAGCGCCTGTTGCTACACTTCGCGATAATTATCAGACTATTCAGGACGAAGCCGCGGAGACCTATCGCGACAAATTTAACGCTTCCAGAAGGACAGTCATGATCCTTCTTCTTCTGGTGACGATCCTCACGCTGGCCGGGGCGCTGGTTCTGGGCAAAAGAATCGTACAGCCGCTCAACAACATCACAAGTCAGATTGCCTCTCTGAGTGAGGATAACCTGGAATTTACCATGAAAAATGAGTATCGGACAGGGGATGAGATTGAAGTGCTCGCTGAATCTTTTGCCAAAATATCCCATAAGACCGTCTTGTATCTGGACAAGGTGAGGACGGTAACCGCGGAGAAGGAGAGAATCAGCACGGAGCTTCAGATGGCGAATCAGATCCAGGAGAGCATGCTGCCCAGCATTTTCCCGGCCTTCCCGGAGAGGAAAGAGTTCGACATCTATGCGATCATGGATCCCGCCAGGGAGGTCGGCGGCGACTTCTACGATTTCTTCCTGATCGATGAAGACCATCTGTGTGTCGTCATGGCGGACGTCAGCGGCAAAGGTGTGCCGGCTGCGCTGTTTATGATGATCTCCAAGATCATCCTGCAGAGCTGCGCGATGCTTGGCAGGTCTGCGGGCGAGATTTTGACCAAGACCAATGAAGCACTTTGTTCTAATAATAAGATGGAAATGTTTGTCACGGTCTGGCTGGGCATCCTCGAGATCAGTACGGGCAAAGTCACGGCGGCGAACGCGGGGCACGAGTACCCGGTCATGATGCGCGGCGGCAAGTTCGAGATCGTCAAGGACAAGCACGGCCTCGTGATCGGCGGCCTCGACGGGATCAAGTACCGTGAATATGAGATGCAGCTTGAGCCCGGCGACAAGCTGTTCCTGTACACGGACGGCGTTGTGGAAGCGACGCGCAACAATAGTGAACTTTTCGGCACAGAGAGAATGCTGAAGGCGCTGAACAAGGTGCCAGGCGGCAGGCCTTACGAGATCCTGCGGAATGTCCGCGGAGCGGTCGACGAATTTGTCGGTGACGACGAGCAGTTCGACGACCTCACGATGCTGTGCCTGGAATACAGAGGACCGCGCAAGTAATCCCTGGATCACATATCGGAAAGCCCCGGATACGGGGCCTTCAGGGCTCCGCGCACAAGTGCTGAAAGTCGCCCTTCCGGCTCCATATCCTTAGCATTGCCGGAGAATCACAGGGTGAGAGAATCACAGGGTTACCCTTCGGTCTCAGGAGAGATCATAATGTATCACAAATACAGATTACTTATTCATGCAGCGATCACGGCCTTGATCATGGCCTTTATCTTTTACCAGTCATCGCTGCCGGCCATCCTGTCCTCTGAAATGAGCGGGCATCTGGAGCGGATCGTCGCATGGATTCTTGGAAAACCATCGGAGAGTGTCACATTCGCCGTGCGCAAAGCCGCGCACGTCACGGAATTCACAGCGCTTGGGATCAGCCTTTTTTACACAGTGCGGGACTTTCTGGAATGGCGATCAGGCACAACAAATAATGCTGTGCCTCAAAATCGACAAACTACACAGATGATTCAGACTGAAAAACTGCACAGGATCGTCCTTCCGTGGGTGATCGGTACGGTTTACGCGGTCAGTGATGAAGTGCATCAATTGTTCGTGGAAGGCAGGAGCTGTGAAGTGAGGGATATGCTTCTTGACAGCGCGGGCGTCGCAGCAGGCGTACTGCTGATGAATTGGCTGAAATCGCGCGACATGAATAAATCGGACCGGAGATGAAGTCCGCAGGAGAGGCCCGGTACAGCTGTGTTGTGAGAGTATGCTCCAATGTGATATAATAATATGTTGAGTTTATGTAAATGTATCCAATGAAAGAGACAGGTGAACAAAACATGAGAAGTTCTAAATGGTATGCAATCCTGTTGACAATTGTTCTTGTAGTGTCGGGATGTTGTCCTGCAAATGTGATCACGGCAGTAGCAGCAGAAACAATTTCAATAGAAGAAAGTGTTGAAGAGACAACTGAAACTGTCACAGAGGAGGCAGATTCTGAAACAGCAGAAGAAACCGTGGATGAGACAGACTCCGTAACCGAAGCAGATACAGAAGAGGAATCAGTCGCTGCATCTGAGGCAGACGCGGGAGAGGAAGCAGTTGCTGCATCCGAAGAAGACACTGAAGAGGAGGCAGACACCGCAGCAGAATCGGATACCGCAGAATTAGCGGCAGAAGAAGAAACTGCGGACGAGGAAGTAATTACTGAAGACAAGAAAGAGGAAGCCGCTGATCAGGAAGAGATTTCTGACGAAGAAGAGCTCGCCGAAGAAGAGAGTGTAATTCCGGAAGGCGGCGCCTCCTCGGATGAGATGTTCGCTGCCTACGTGGATAGCGAGTTTGGCATTGGCAAAAAGGATTCGCGCATGCTGAAGGCAAGGCGTCCCTCGGCGGGAAGCCGTCTTACAGGCATCAGCAGGATCATCTATGACTATATCAGTGCAGAGATCGTCAAAATTGCAAATGGTGAGAGATCTTCAACCAAGTTTTCCATTCCGGTGGAGGACCTGGGACTGGAGAAGGGCAAGTGGTATAAGGAAGATCTCGGGGTCGAGACGATCAGAGTGTATGATCCGGACCTCGGAAGAAATGTGCTGACCCCCGAAGCGACGGAGGCTGCATATGATAAGCTCGGTGTTTATCTGCCGGACGAATTTGAAAAGAGCCTGAACGCGCTGCTTGCGGATTACCCCTATCAGCTCTACTGGTTTAATAAGGTGAAGGGCGTCTCGCTCTCTATTTTCGTGCATACAAGCTCCTATATCAGAGTGGCTGACAACTATACGATGACCTTTGCTGTCAGCGAAGAGTATGAGGATCCGGAGTATTACAATGTCGTGGATCTGTCGATCGGTGAGACGGTCCGAGCCTCCGCTGCGTATGCTGCTTCGGTCGTGGAACAGCATGCCGGAGAGGATGACTACGATAAGCTGGTCAGCTACCGCGATGAGATCTGCAGGCTGACATCCTATAATTACTCGAATTTCAGTTCCTCTGATTATGGCGATCCGTGGCAGCTCATCTGGGTCTTTGACCAGGATCCCCAGACGAAGGTCGTTTGTGAGGGGTATTCCAAGGCTTTCCAGTATCTGTTTAACCTGTCGACCTTTGAAAATGACCTCGGGTGCCTTTTGATCACGGGAGATGTGGACTTTGGCAGTGGAGGCGGCGGCCATATGTGGAATGTGGTCTCCATGGACGATGACAGGAACTATCTGGTCGACCTTACCAACAGCGACGCCGGAACATCCGGCAGCGACAGGCTCTTTATGGTCGGCGCACAGGGATCGCCGCAAACTGGGTATACGGTTAATACATGTTATCTCTATTACTACGATGAGGACGCACTCAGCATCTGGAACGCGGATGAGTTGTCGCTCTGTGTTGAGCATGCACGCTATTATCCCTGCTGGAGAACTTTTGGCGAGTGGGAGACCGTGGTTGCCCCCACAGACACATCTGAGGGTCTGCGCAGAAACCGCTGCTCCGAGTGCGGACTGGAAGTGGAAGAGACCATCCCGATCAAGAAATCTACTTCCGTGGAAGAACTCGACATCACAGGAATTTCTGCCAAAACATACACCGGTGAACCTCTCACGCAGGACCTGGTCGTTATGGACGGCGACGATGTTTTGACAGAAGGCGTCCACTATACAGTTGAATACTGCAATAATACGGATGCTACCGAAGACACACCGTACGCGCCGGCGCTTGTGACGATCACAGGCATTGATGAAAACGGCTATACGGATTCCCGAACTGAGGAGTTCCAGATTGAAAAAGCGGCCAACGCGATCACATTGGGAACGGATAGTATCACCGAAAAGTATTCGAAGAGCAGCAGGACTTACGAGATCGGTGCGGAAGCACTTGGCGGTGATATCGCCTACAGCTCCAACAACGATG
>CADCIK010000017.1 GCA_902801415.1 uncultured Lachnospiraceae bacterium | reverse complement strand
GTCCGTCAGCTGACAACGGCAGTGGCGGATGGTGCAAGCGCGGCGCTGGCTGCATGCAGATATCTGCAAATGAACTGATGCGGCAGTTCCGTATAAGGTTGTCTATTGCCGGAAGAATAATATATAATATAAAATTAGACAGCTTCAAACGGACCCAATGAAAGGTGGATGGAATGGATAAAATTGCAGTATTAATACCATGCTATAACGAGGAGAAGACGGTAGAGAAGGTGGTCCGCGATTTTCGCGAGGTGCTTCCCGAGGCAGTCATTTATGTATATGATAATAACTCAACGGACCGTACTGCCGAGCTTGCACGGAATGCCGGTGCTATTGTCAGACACGAGTATATGCAGGGAAAGGGAAACGTGATACGGCGAATGTTCCGGGAAATTGACGCGGAGTGCTATATCATGACGGACGGCGATGACACCTATCCTGCGGAGAACGCGCCGGAGATGGCAGATCTGGTTCTTCACAAACATGTGGATATGGTGATCGGAGACCGATTGTCTTCCACGTATTTTGAAGAGAACAAGCGGCCTTTCCATAATTTTGGCAATTCCCTGGTCAGAAAGAGCATCAATGTGCTTTTCAGAAGTGATATCAAGGATATCATGACGGGTTACAGGGCGTTCAGCTATGAATTTGTAAAGACCATCCCGATCCTGTCCAAGGGGTTCGAAATCGAGACGGAGATGAGTATTCACGCAGTGGACAAGAACATGAGCGTGGAGAACGTGATCATAACCTACCGCGACAGGCCGGAGGGAAGCGAATCCAAGCTGAACACGTTCTCGGACGGGATCAAGGTACTCAAGATGATCGTGCGTCTCTACTGGAGCTATAATCCAATGGGATTTTTTGGCATGATCTCCGGATTTCTGGCATTGATCTCGATCCTGTTCTGTCTGCCGGTGATCATGGATTATTTCTTCACCGGGCTGGTGGAGCGGTTCCCTACTCTGATCGTATGCGGTTTTACTATGATCGCGGCAATTCAGTCGCTGTTTGCCGGCATGCAGCTTCAGACAAGCGTGCAGAAGGGGAGACAGGACTTTGAGATGCAGCTGCACAGAGTGGCGGAACAAAAGAAAGCGCAATTGGGCGATGAAGAATAACAACAAGTTATCAGTCGTTCTTCTTACTGTAATATTCATAATCTGCCGGATCCCGTATCTGATCGCGTATTATCCCGGTTTAATGATCTATGATACGGCCAGTTCGATCCTGCAGTTTTACGGGTATCCGACTTTTGCAGCATCCCTCAGCAATGTTCCGGGGGCCATCCTCACTAACCATCACGGAGTGCTGTACACATTACTTATGGGCGGCGCGGTGAGATTGGGCGAGCTGCTGGGAAGCCAAAATACCGGATTTTTTATCTATATACTCCTGCAGACGGTATTGGGATCGGCTGTCGCAGCATATAGTATGATCGTCCTTTCCGGGTATGTTCATAAAGCAGTGCTGCTAACAGCGGGCGCTGCTTTTGCTTTTATACCGCTTATTTCCATATGGACGATCACAATGAGCAAAGACTCGCTCTTTGCGATCATAGGGACGATTCTTTGTGTAATGCTGTTCCGGATTGTCATGAGCGGAGGTAAATTATTAAAAAACGGGATGTTTATGGTGCGCCTTTTCGCTGTGAACGTATTGTTAACCTTCACAAAGAATGTCGGCGCCTATATACTGCTCTTTTGCGCGCTGTTTCTGATCTTGTATTACAGACGCGCGTGGTACTGTGCCGCGGCATCGTTTGCTCTGCCGGCGATCCTGTATCTGACTGTTATATCCGGGATCGTACTGCCTGCTTTTCATGTAGCGCCGTCAGGAAAGCAGGAGATGCTGGGATTTATGCTGCAGCAAACGGCCTGCTGTGTGAAGGAGTATCCGCAGGAAATAACCGCAGAGGAAATTGAAGCGATCAGTGAAGTCCTTCCATATGAGGAACTTAGTGATCTGTATGATCCGATTTCACAGGATGGCGTGAAATTCCGCTTTGATCAGAATGCTTCATCGGAGTCTGTAAAGCGCTATATCAAAACCTGGTTCTTCATGTTTTTTAAACATCCACGCGCATATTGGAATGCCACAATGAGAATAACGGGGAGTTATTTCATTCCGGTACCGGGCGGGCACGAGTATATGCCGAGACTGGCCGGCAATGTCAAGCTGTTAAAGGAGAACGAAGCTTTTGACCTGCACTGCGCCGGATCAAAAGAGTTGAGGGATATGATGAACCGGTTGATCACCGGAATGGCGGATACACCGGTCATAGGACTTCTGTTCCAGAAAAGCTTTTATGTATGGGCTGCGATCCTATGTGTTCTGCTCGCTGCGGTTCTTCCGAAAAAGGAGAGGATCTTGTTCCTGCTTCCATATATTGTACAGATCCTGTTCCTGTTTATAGCACCGGTTGCATCAACACGATATATACTGCTTCTGATCATGGCTTTCCCGTTTATGGCGGGATCGATGATGACAGGTAAATAATAAAAAGCCATATCCGGCCCGGAGTGTAATGTGCTTGCATCCTGACCGGATATGGCTTTATTTAAAATCGTTAAGGTCATTCAAGATTCAGCCTGCGGTCCAGCAGTACCCATGTAAGGATGCCGAACAGGGCCACCTGGAAGAGGAGAACTCCGATCATGCCCGTCTGAGCGATGCAGATGCCCTGCACGGTATCCGCTTCGAAAATGCGGGATAAGGATTCAAACACACCGGTATAAAAGCCAAAGGTGCTGAGCAGCGTGGACCAGATCGTCCCGATGATATTGAAAGCGATCAGCGCGACGATACTGAACAGGATCCGGTGATCATTGAACTGATGGCCGATCGCGATGCCGGCGTAGATGCGGACTATGGAAGCGGCTGTTCCCGCGATGATCATCAAAACGGTGAGTATGAGCACACCGGAGATCTGACTCAGGTGCTGCAGGATCTCAGGATGCCTGAAAAAGTGCAGCAGTTCCCTGAAGGCCTCGATGCCGCCCGCGCCGAGCGCTGAGAGCGCTATGGCCATAAATGCGACGATCGTGCTGAAGCCGGTCCAGATCAAAACACTGATGACCTTGGAGACGATCAGTGTCGCAGTGTCTGTGGGCAGGGAGAACATCAGATAACCTTCCTGCCCGAGAAGATTCTTGTAGAAGCGCGTGACAGAGAGCACGCAGGTCATGATGATGATCGCCATCATCAGGACGCCGTAGAGCATACCGATCAGAACGCCCGGAAGTCCCTGCATGATATCCTCCGGAACAAAGCGGATGCTCAGGCCCGTGAAGAGGGCGAAGGCAAGCATAGCAATATAGAGGGGCACCATAATGCGCCCGAAAGCCTTAGTTTCATATCCGATCAATTTCCCCAGCATCTGTATACCTCCCGGAAATATCCGTCGATGCTCTTGCCTGTTCTCTCGCGCAGGGCATCGGCATTTTCGTGCAGTTCAATCGTTCCCTTCTGCAAAAAGACGACTTCGTCGAGGATGGGCTCCACATCCGTGATCAGGTGTGTGGAGATCAGGACCAGCGCGTTCTCCGAATAATTGGAGAGGATCGTCCGCAGTATATAGTCTCTCGTCGCCGGATCCACGCCTGCGATCGGCTCATCCAGAAGATACACCTTGGCCTCCCGGCTCATAGTGAAGATAAGCTGGACCTTTTCCCGTGTGCCCTTGGACATCTTTCCCAAAGGCTGTCTCCCTGATACGCCGAGCGTGTCGAGCATGTCTGCCGCTTTCGCAGGGTTAAAGTCCGGAAAGAAATCGTGGTAGAAGGTCATCAGTTCGTCCAGATTCATCCACTGCGGGAGAAAATCGCGGTCCGGAAGATAGGAGACGATCGCTTTCGTCTGAGGTCCGGGGATCATGCCGTCGATCGTGATCATGCCGGATGTGGGGGTGAGCAGGTGCTGCGCCAGCTTGATCAGCGTTGTCTTCCCGCTCCCGTTGGGCCCTACAAGTCCGACGATCCTTCCGCTTTCCAGCGTGAGGTCGATCGAACGAAGAGCCTCTACGCTTCCGTAATTCTTGGAAAGAGCGGTGCATTCCAGCATACTCATATCAGTGTTCCTCCTTACTGTGTTCAAGGACCCAGTCCTGTACAAGGGAAAGGATCTCTTCATTACTAAGGCCGAGGCTTTGCATGCTGCGGAAAAAATCTGCGATGATCTCATCGCTCATAGATCTGCGCAGCGCTGAAAGCGCGGCTGTATCTTCTGTTACAAATCGTCCGGCAGTGCGCTGGCTGTTGACAAGTCCCTGTCGTTCAAGCTCTGCCAGTGCCCGCTGCATCGTGTTGGGGTTGACGCCCGCTTCCAATGCAAGTTCGCGGACGGACGCAAGCCGCGAACCCGGCGGATACGCACCGCTTGCGATCTCTCTCTGCAGACCGTTTATGATCTGCAGATAAATGGGAGTATTGTCATTAAAATTCCATCCCATGTCATCCTCCGTTTCAACTGTTCTGATTTTGTATTATTGTAATACTGTATTAGATACTTAATACAATATTACAATAGCACGACGGAAGGGCGTTGTCAACACATAGTAAACTTGACAGAGCTGAAGCTCTGTCTTATTATTGTATAAAGTTCACCAAAATGCGAATTGGAGGTGTTCGTGAACATTCAAGAATTAGATATTATGAAAGTATTAATGGACAAGCCCTTTGTGAGCCAGCGGATCCTCGCAGAGGAGTCGGGGCATTCACTGGGCGTTGTCAACAGGTCGCTGAGAAATCTTGCCAAAGCGGGATATCTGAATGACGCGATGCAGCTGACTGACAAGGCCATAGAGCTGGGAGAGAAGAGAAGACCGCGCAGGGCGGTCATTCTGGCAGCGGGATTCGGCATGCGGATGGTGCCCATCAACCTGGAGTCGCCCAAGGCGCTCCTGGAGGTAAACGGGCAGACCCTGATCGAGCGGCAGATCTGCCAGCTCCACGAGGCGGGCATTTATGAGATCTATGTGGTCGCCGGCTTCATGAAAGAGAAGTTCGACTACCTGATCGATGAGTACGGCGTGCAGCTGGTCATCAACCGGGATTACGCGTCCAGGAACAATCTCTACTCCATGAAACTGGTACTGGACCATATCGACAACGCCTATATTGTCCCCTGTGATATCTGGTGCGCGGCCAATCCTTTCAGCAGCCGCGAGCTCTACTCCTGGTATATGGTCAGTGACAGAGAGGATCCGGACAGCGACGTCCGTGTAAACCGGAAGCGGGAGCTGGTAGCGGCCGGTACATCCGGAAACGCTATGATCGGCATCGCCTATCTGCAGGGGGAAGACGCTGCAGTCGTGCGCGAGCGGATCCGCGCGCTCTGCGGAACTTTCGGAAAGGACGGCGCTTTCTGGGAAGAGGCTCTCTACGAGAGAGGGAAGATGATCGTCCCGGCCAAAACAGTGCCGGCAGGAGAGGCAGTAGAGATCAATACCTATGAGCAGCTTCGTGAACTGGACAGAGGATCCAGCCAGCTCCGCTCCGAAGTGATGGATGTGATCGCGCGGGTTTTTTCCTGCGGCGTCGAGGAGATCAGGGAGATCGAAGTGCTCAAGAAGGGCATGACCAACCGCTCTTTCCTGTTTACCTGCCGCGGCGGCAAGTACATCATGCGCGTGCCCGGAGAGGGGACGGACAAGCTGATCGACCGCGCAAAAGAGGCAGACGTATACCGCGCGATCTCCGGTAAAGGGCTCTGTGATGATCCCGTCTACATAGATCCGGTGACAGGCTATAAGATCACGCGCTATCTGGAAGGCGTGCGCGTCTGCGACGCGGAATCCGTGGATGACCTGAAGCGGTGTATGAAAAGGCTCCGCAGCTTCCACGGGATGAAGATCGAGGTCGGGCATGATTTTGACATATTCGGTCAGATCGAGTTCTACGAGGGACTGCGGAACGGCCAGCCTTCGGTTTACAGAGATTACAGGAGGACCAAAGAGAGAGTGCTCTCCCTGAAACCTTTTATCGACAGATATGCGGGTGCCAAAGTATTGACGCACATCGACGCTGTACCGGACAATTTCCTGTTTTATAAAGGCGCGGACGGAAAAGAGCAGCTGCAGCTGACGGACTGGGAATACGCGGGCATGCAGGATCCGCATGTGGATATCGCCATGTTCTGTATCTACAGCCTTTATGACAAGAGCAGAGTGGACCGGCTGATCGGGCTGTATTTTGACACAGATAGAGCCGAGCTGGATGAATGTAACAAAGAGATGAGGGGTAATGGGAATCCGGATGTTCCTGACGCGCCCGCCGGTGTGCCGGCGATAACAGTGGCTAAGATCTACGCCTATATCGCGGCCTGCGGTCTTCTGTGGAGCAACTGGTGTGAGTACAAGCTGCTCCTCGGCGTGGAATTCGGTGAATACTCATTGCGGCAGTACCGCTATGCTAAGGACTATTACCGCTATGCGGCAGAAATGATACGCGAAATGGAGGAAGACAGGAATGCATAAGGCAGTGAGAGCGATCATCATGGCGGCCGGAAAAGGAGAGCGGATGCATCCGCTCACGGAGAAGGTTCCCAAACCGCTGATCCGTGTAAATGGAAGGCGTATGATCGATTCTGTTATAGAAGGGCTGCGAGCCAACGGGATCTTGGAGATCTATATTGTAGTCGGTCATCTCAAGGAACAGTTTGAGGAATTGAAGATCCTTTATCCGGGGGTAGAGCTGATCGAAAATCCATACTATGAGACCTGCAATAACATTTCCTCACTGTATGCGGTCAGAGACCATCTGGAAGACTGCATGATCCTGGACGGAGACCAGATCATCTATGATCCCTCTATCCTGGCGCCGGAATTTGAGCGGTCCGGTTACAATGCGGTGTGGACTGACGAAGAGACGACGGAATGGCTCATGACCGTGGAGAACGGGATCGTGACGGGTTGCTCCAGGACGGGAGGAAGCCGCGGCTGGCAGCTCTACAGCATCAGCCGGTGGTCAGCGGAAGACGGCGCGAAATTGAAAAAGCATCTGGAACTGGAATTTGATGTTAAAAAGAACCGGCAGATCTACTGGGACGACGTAGCTATGTTCTGTCATCCGGAGGAATATACACTTGGCATCCGCCCTATGCGGGCAGAGGACATCATAGAGATCGACAGTCTTGAAGAACTGATCGCTGCGGACCCGACCTATGCCGATATTTAATTAAGAAGAAAGTCTGGAGAAAACATATGAGTAAACGATCCAATGCAGGAAGCAATACGGTACGTGCTTTACAGAAGAGCGCAGGAAACGGACAAAGCGGAAAAGAACCGTCTCCCGGCCGCCTCATCGATCCGGCCACGACCATTTATCCCTTTGCGGCAATTTTTGCGCTGTGTCTTTTCTTTATTATAAAGCCGGAGCAGTCCACCAGTGCGCTCAGTGCGATCCGGGGATTTCTGGGCAATGAGATGGGCACGTATTATCTGGTCGTGGGACTCGGCGTCCTGATCGTCTCGCTGTGGGTGAGCTTTTCGCCGATCGGACAGATCACGCTGGGCAAGCCCGGCGAGAAGCCTCAGTACAAGTTCTTTACCTGGGGCGCCATGGTATTTACATGCGGACTGGCTGCGGATATCCTTTTTTATTCCTTTTGCGAGTGGATCTCCTACGCGCAGGAAGAACACATCGCGAAGATGGGATCCATCCAGGACTGGGCCAGTACCTATCCGCTCTTTCACTGGGGATATATCCCGTGGAGCTTTTACGCCATGCTCGCAGCCTGCTTCGGCTTTATGCTGCACGTAAGAAAGCGCACCAAACAAAAGTACAGCGAGGCATGCCGGCCAATATTAGGCGCCAAAACAGACAAGTGGCAGGGAAAGCTGATCGATATTCTGGCTGTGATCGCGCTGATCGCAGGCACAGCTACAACTTTCTCAGTTGCGACGCCTCTCTTATCCCTGGCGCTCACGACCTTGTTCGGCATTCCCGGATCCAAGTTTATGACAATTGCCATCCTGATCGTGATCTGCCTGGTTTATACGATCGCAGTCCTGAAGGGGATCAAGGGAGTATCCTGGCTTGCCAACGCCTGTATGGCGCTTTTCGGCGCACTGCTGGGCTATATCCTTCTGTTCGGAGGCCAGCCGGTGTACATCATTGAGACCGGATTTTCAGCCCTCGGCAATATGATGCAGAATTTTATCGCGCTCAGTACCTGGACCGACCCTTTGCGGGAGACCAATTTCCCGCAGAACTGGACCATATTCTTCTGGGCTTACTGGATGGTCTGGGCAGTGGCGTCCCCCTTCTTTATGGGAAGCATCAGCCGCGGAAGAACGGTGAAGCAGGTGATCCTCGGCACCTATATATTCGGTGTGGCGAGCACGCTGATCTCTTTTATCATTCTCGGCAATTACGGCCTTGGCCTTCAGATGCACGGAACTTTTGATGTATTGGGGTTTTTTGAACAGTGCGGAGGTGATCTTTACGCGACTGTGATCGCAGTGATCCAGACGCTGCCTATGTGGCGGATCGTGCTGGTGGTCCTGATCACGTCCATGATCGCGTTCTACGCGACGAGCTTTGACGGCATAACACTTGTTGCCTCCCAATACAGCTATCGCGAACTGAAAGAGGGACAGGAGGCCGGAACCCGCATGAAACTCTTCTGGGCGATCCTTCTGATCATGCTTCCTATTGCGCTGATCTTCAGTGAGGGATCTATGAACAATCTGCAGACAGTTTCGATCATTGCGGCCTTTCCGATCGGACTGGTCATCATTCTGATCATCGCAAGCTTTATCCGTGACGCGGAAGATTATCTGGAAGAGATCGGTAAAAAATGAGTGCGGATTCTGTGATACAATAGAACCGGTACAGCAAAATACTTTGTTGAAAGGGGGCAGTTATTATGCATTATCTGGAAAATGACAGGATCCGCATCGCGGTCGCGGCACATGGCGCCGAGCTGTGCGGGATCTATGACAAGAAGCGCGGACATGAAGTGGTGTGGCAGGCAGACCCCAAATACTGGAACCGTCATGCGCCTGTACTCTTTCCTTTTGTCGGAAAGGTATGCGGCGGCCAGTACCGCTACAAAGGGGTGAGCTATCCGATGGGACAGCATGGTTTTGCCAGAGATATGGACTTTACGCTTGTGGGTGTGACAGACGACTCTATCACCTATGTCCTTCGTTCTGACGAGGAGACCTTGAAGAAATATCCCTTCGAATTTGAACTGGAGATCACGCACCGCATCGAGGGCAATAAGGTGTATGTCGAGTGGAAAGTCACGAATCCCTCCAAGGATGAGCCGCTGTACTTCTCGATCGGCGCGCATCCCGCCTTCAATGTGCCGGTCCTTGAAGGTACGAAGAAGGATGATTATTACGTAGTATTTGAGGGCAAGGACACACTGCAATATGTATATCTGGATCCTGTTGCGGAAGCTGCGGACGCGGAGCATCCCCATACTCTGGAACTGGACGATGGATTTATGCCCGTCACCATGGACCTGTTCGACAATGACGCCTTCATTTTCGACGGCGGTCAGGTGGAAAAAGTGGCGATCCACTATCCCGACAAGACTCCCTATGTGACGATCGAATGCAAGGGATTCCCGTCTGTCGGCGTGTGGTCCAAGCCGAAGACAGACGCACCTTACATCTGCCTGGAACCCTGGATCGGAAGAGTCGATAACATGGGATTTACGGGAGAACTTCCGGAGAAGTTTGAAGAGCAGTGCGCGATGCCCGGAGAGTTCTTTAAAGCCGTATACAGTATTGCTGTGGACTGATTTCGATTTATGCCGTTTGCATAACAGTTTGTGACATAAACGTATGATAATGGACAGTTTTGCTATAATTTTATCGTAACTATACTTATCTTTAAGGGAGGGAAAAGTATGCTATCCATTAACATGAGCGACGTTATGAACGTCATCACTTCGATCAAGACTTACTTGATCGCCATAGGCGTCATTCTTGCCGCAGCAATCGTGATCCAGATCGCTGTCAGCAAAGTGGCTAAGCCGGCGAAAAGACTCATCAGAGGATCCGCGTTCATAGCGGCGATCGCAGGTATCTGCATCTGCGTGAACCTGATCTGTACAGGTCCTATGAGCACGATGCTCGATCTTGTCAGCGGCAGCGGCACGATCGATGATGAAACATCCAGAGAAGCCTCAGAACTCGCGATCGCGCTCGATGAGGAAGGCACAATGCTTCTCGAGAACGAAGGCGTGCTTCCCATGGCTGAGGGTTCCAAGCTCAACGTATTCGGCTGGGCTTCCACCAATCCTATGCTGGGCGGCGGAGGATCCGGTGCTCTGAACGAGGCTTATGAGTCGGTCGATCTTCTGCAGAGTCTGAACGACGCAGGCATTGAGACCAACTCCGAACTGAGTAATTTCTACATCACTTACAAGGCAGACCGCCCTGTATGCGGAATGTGGGCACAGGACTGGACACTTCCCGAGCCCAATGTCAGCGCTTATACGGATGACATGATGGCGAACGCGAAGGCATTCTCCGACACCGCTATGATCGTGATCTCCCGTCCCGGCGGAGAAGGTGCGGATCTTCCCACGGACGTACAGTCCATCATCGACGGCACCTATCAGGACGGCACAACCTACAGAGCAGCAACCTATGACGATACCCTCAACGAGGGCAATGACTGGAATGAAGGCGACCACTATCTGCAGCTTGACAACCGCGAGAGAGAGCTGGTTGAGCTTGTCTGCGGCAGCTTCGAGAATGTTATCGTAGTTTACAACGGCTCCAACGCATTTGAGTTTGGCTTTGTCAGAGACTATCCGCAGATCAAGGGCCTCATCTGGGCAGCACCCGGCGGACACATCGGTATGACAGCACTCGGCGAGATCGTGGCAGGCAAGGTCAATCCTTCCGCTAAGACAGTTGATACACTTGTCTACAACCTCAAAGAGACTCCCTGGTGGAGCAACTTCGGTGACTTCAACTACACCAACATGAAGGAGTTTGAGTACACTTCTGTCGGCTTCACAGGCCAGGAAGCTACTGCAGTTCCTTCTTTCGTAAACTATGTGGAAGGCATCTATGTCGGCTATCGTTTCTATGAGACAGCAGCGGCTGAAGGTTTCCTCGATTACGACAGCTTTGTACAGTATCCATTCGGATACGGCCTGTCCTATACGACCTTCACACAGAAGATGAGTGATATCACCGACAACGGCGATAACATCTCCTTTACAGTAGAAGTAACCAATACCGGCAGCGTTGCGGGTAAGGATGTCGTGGAAGTATATTCCAACCCGCCTTACACCAACGGCGGCATTGAGAAGGCCTCCGCTAACCTCGTTCAGTTCGAGAAGACCGGCATGCTTGAGCCCGGCGCTTCCGAGACTGTGAACATTGTGATCAGCAAGGAAGAGCTGATGTCCTATGACTACAAGGATGCCAAGGGATATGTCCTTGAAGCGGGCGACTATGAGATCTCGATCAACACGGATTCCCACAACAAGATCGAGTCCAAGACCTTCACTGTAGCTGCGACAGAGACCTACAACGGCGACAACAAGCGCGGAAGTGATCAGATCACAGCTACCAACCAGTTTGATTACGCGGCAGGCGATGTCGAGTATCTGTCCCGTGCGGATCATTTCGCAAACTACGCAGCAGCCGCAGCGGCTCCCGCAAGCTATGAAATGTCTGACGAAGCGAAGGCATCCTTCTACAACATCAGCAATTACCTGACAGCAGAGGCAACTGCAGCGGATGAGGATCCCAATGCGGAAGCTATTACGACAGGCGCTTCCAACGGTCTCAAGCTGGTTGACATGCGCGGCCTTGACAAAGATGATCCCAAGTGGGACCAGCTCATGGATGAGATGACTCTGGACGACATGAACGCTGTGATCTCCCTCGGCGGATATCAGACCAACTCTGTCGACAGCATCGGCAAAGTCCGCACCAATGACTGCGACGGACCTGCTTCCATCAACAACAACTTTACCGGCGTCGGCTCCATCGGTTTCCCTGTCGGCGTTGTGATCGCAGCTACCTGGAACAAGGATCTTGCCTATAAGTTCGGTGACAGCATCGGCAAGATGGCTAATGAAATGGATGTATCCGGCTGGTACGCTCCGGCTATGAACAATCACAGAACAGCTTTCGCAGGCCGCAACTTCGAGTATTACTCTGAAGATCCGGTTCTGTCCGGCTACATTGCCGCAAACGCGGTCAAAGGTTCCCAGGACAACGGTGTATATGCGTACATGAAACACTTCGCTCTGAACGATCAGGAAGGCAACCGCTGCGACATGGTCTGCACATGGTCCAATGAGCAGGCGATCCGCGAGATCTATCTCAAGCCTTTCGAGAAGTGCGTCAAGGACGCTGACTGCCTCGCAGTTATGTCCTCCTTCAACTACATCGGCAACCGCTGGGCAGGCGGCAGCGCATCCCTGTGCAAGACGGTACTTCGCGATGAGTGGGGCTTCAGAGGCTTTGTTGAGACCGACTACTTCGGCGTATACGGCTATATGAGCTCTGATCAGGCGATCCGCAACGGCACAGACCTGATGCTGGTCAACTATCCTACAGCGACCAATGATGTGCAATTCCGCAATACCAACGGCGCGCAGAAGGCAATGCGTGATGCAGCTAAGAACATCCTCTACGTTGTTGCCAACAGCCGTCAGTATGATCCCGCAAACCTCAATGAAGGTATGGCGAAGTGGAAAGTCATGCTGTATGCTGCGGACGCAGTTGTCGCTCTGATCTGCCTGGCTCTCCTTGCCAAGTTCTTCAGCAACTATAAGAAGAGAATGGCAGGTACCATGGACTGATCCTATATGGATGATCAACGTATCCTTTTCGCAATGATACGCGAGCAGGGCGATCCTGCATAAGACCAAAGGCCGCCGCACAGACAGTGCGGCGGTCTTTTTGCGCGCTGCAAAGACAAAAAAGAGCACGTCCGACTTAAGAAAAGCTCCCCAAATCGATATGATCTGTGGAATTATCCCCAATGGCAGTGAAACTGGCAATTGAGTTCGCATTTCAGATGGAACATAATACCACATGTGTGGATTAATCATTAACTGGTAAACAGTATATGATCGATCTGCCGGCAATCAGTAAAATTGGAGGATATAATCTATGCTTTACGCGTTACTTGCAGCAATTCCGTTTCTGACAGCGCTTGTCCTGATGGTAGGATTTAAGTTCTCCTCGGGCAAATCGCTGATCATCTCCCTTTGCATCACGGTTCTGCTTGTTCTGACCGTGTGGAAAATGGACCTTCACACAGTGTTTGCATACTTTATCTACGGCGCGCTCAAATCGCTGGATCTTCTGCTGATCATCAGCGGAGCGATCCTTCTTCTGAATACTCTTAAGCAGACCGGCATCATGCAGGTCATCAATGAGGGCTTCAGAAAGATCACGCCTGATCCGCGTATTCAGGCGATCATCATCGCTTATATGTTCGGCGCTTTCATCGAAGGCGCTGCGGGATACGGCACACCGGCGGCACTCGCGGCGCCCCTGCTTGTAGGACTTGGATTCCCGCCCGTTGCGGCTTGCTCTGTGGCACTGATCTCCAACAGTACGCCGGTTCCTTTCGCGGCAGTAGGTACTCCGACCCTGACCAATATGACCAACCTCTCCAGCGCAGTCGCGGATCAGCTCGGAATCCCGCTGGACCAGTTTACCGCGGAAGTTACACATAAGACGGTTCTTTACCTGGGACTTGCAGGTTTCATCGTTCCGATCCTTCTGGTCGTGACGCTGGTCATGTTTTATTCCACCGGCAGAAGAGTGAAGAGTGTCGTTGAAATGATCCCCTTCTGCCTGCTTGCATCCTGCAGCTTTGTGATCCCTTATTATTTCCTGGGCACATACCTTGGTCCTGAGTTCGCGTCCATCATCAGCGCCTGCATCGGAATGGTAGTGACCGTGATGGCAGCCCGCAAGAAGATCTTCGTGCCCAAGCATGTGTGGTATTTCTATGATATCGAGCACGACGAAGTGATCATGCCCAAGGAGATCTTCGGATCTGTCAGCCGCAGGAAGCTTCTCAAAGCATGGCTTCCTTATCTGGTCATCGCGGCAGCGCTCCTTCTGACGAGAATTCCGGCCTTCGGACTTCGCGCATGGCTCAATTCGATGGCGATCCATGTGGAGAACATTCTCGGCGTAGAGGGACTGAATTACGACTTCGCGCTGATCTACAATCCGGGTCTCACGCCTTTTATCATCGTGGCGATCGGTACTATGCTGCTGAACCGCAGGAATCTGAGCAAAGAGGATGTCGAGCACGTTTTTGGCGCAACCGGAAAGCAGGTACTTACGATCGCCATGGCATTGGTCAGCGGTATCGCGATGGTGCAGATCATGCTCGGCTCCGGTCTCAACCACTCCGGCCTTGAGGGAATGATCACGCAGATCAGTACAACGATCGTAGCCAGCATTGGCAGGGCATTCCCCTTCATCGTGCCTCCGCTCGGCGTATTCGGCGCGTTTGTATCGGGATCCTGTACAGTATCCGGCGTCATGTTCGGACCTCTGGAATTCCAGACTGCTATGATCCTTGGATTCCCGGCAGCTTCCATGATCGCTCTGCAGATGGCAGGCGGCGCGATCGGAAATATGATCTGCATCCACAATGTCGTGGCCGTTTCCTCTACGACGGAAGCGGTCGGCAATGAGGGAAAGATCATCTCCATGAACATTCTGCCCTGCGCGATCTATGTGGTATTGGTCCTCGCGGTCTACCTGATATTCGGATGAACAGCGTGTAATATAATGAGTGCTTTCACACCCGATCAGTCCGCTCCGGCTTGCCTTACGGTTAAGGATTTTCTATAATTATCAGTAAGGACCCAGATTCATGACAGGAGGGTGATATGAAAGGAATCGTACTCGCCGGCGGCTCCGGCACAAGATTATATCCGCTCACGATGGTGACATCCAAGCAGCTTCTACCGATCTATGACAAACCGATGATCTATTATCCGCTCTCTGTTTTGATGAACGCAGGGATCCGGGATATTCTGATCATCTCCACGCCGCAGGACCTTCCCCGTTTTGAGCTTCTCTTAGGAAACGGGCACCAGTTCGGCATTCATCTTTCCTATAAAGCACAGCCCAGCCCGGACGGACTTGCCCAGGCATTTGTGATCGGAGAGAAATTTATTGACGGAGATTCCGTGGCTATGGTGCTCGGCGACAATATTTTTGCCGGACACGGACTCAAGAAGAGACTGAGAGCTGCTGCGCAGAACGCGCAGGACGGAAACGGCGCGACGATCTTCGGTTACTACGTGGATGATCCGGAGCGGTTCGGTATCGTGGAATTTGATCAGCATGGGAAAGCTGTAAGTATCGAGGAGAAACCCGCCCATCCCAAGAGCAATTACTGCGTGACCGGCCTGTACTTTTACGACGAAAAGGTCGTGGAATATGCCAAAGCATTGAAGCCTTCGGCGCGCGGCGAATACGAGATCACAGATCTGAACAGGATCTACCTGGAAGAGGGGAGACTGCATGTGGAACTGCTCGGTCAGGGCTTTACATGGCTCGATACAGGAACCCATGAGAGCCTTGTGGATGCGACCAATTTTGTCAAGACAATGGAGCAGCATCAGCACCGCAAGATCGGCTGCCTTGAGGAGATCGCTTACCTGAACAAGTGGATCACCAGAGATGAAGTCCTGCAGACATATGAGATCATGAAGAAGAACCAGTACGGACAGTATCTCAAGGACGTCCTGGACGGCAAATATATCGACGAACTGCGGTAAAGTGTCTGCGGATCGGGGTATACGGGGAATTCATATGCCCGGAATCAAGCTGCTGCCTGCACGGCAGCAGCTTTTTGGTGCGATAAGCCGGAGGCATATGACTGATTTTGGAACAAAAAGATGACAAAACTTGCATGAGTTGGACGAGATTCATAATTAAGGTTTGCTTATTTGCTTAAAATCCTATAAACTGTAAGCTGTATAAGAGCGGTAATGCGCTTTTAAATATTCTGTGTTTTTAATGTATGGTTGCGGGAAAAGACATATAAGGAGTATAATATAATATAATGTGTCTGAGGATTGCCCTCAGACGCGATTAGTATCTCCGGAAGGATAGACGCGATTTATGAAGATTTGCTTTGTAGGGTCCTCTGGCGGACACCTGACCCATCTATATATGCTGAAGCCTTTTTGGCAGGACAAAGAGCGTTTCTGGGTTACCTTCGATAAGGAGGACGCCAGAAGTCTTTTAGAAGGCGAAAAAGTGTATCCATGCTATTTTCCTTCGAATCGAAGTGCAAAGGCACTGCTTTTCAATACAAAGACAGCGCTCAGGATTCTCAAGAAAGAAAAGCCGGATCTGATCATCTCGGCTGGCGCAGCTGTTGCGGTTCCTTTTTTCTATCTGGGAAAGATGATGGGTGCCAAGACGATTTATATTGAGGTTTTCGACCGCATTGACAAGCCTACAATGACAGGCAAGATCGTGTATCCGGTGACAGACCGGTTCATTGTCGAGTGGGAGGAAATGAAGAAAGTATATCCGAAAGCGATAAATCTGGGCAGCATTTTCTGACTGTCTGCATCAAGGGTTGGAGAAACAATGATATTTGTGACTGTTGGAACTCATGAACAGCCGTTCAACAGGCTGGTTGAGTATATGGATAAGCTGAAAGGAAATGGTGAGATCACCGAAGATGTGGTCATCCAGACCGGTTTCAGCACATACAAACCGAGGTATTGTAAATGGAGCAAGCTCTTTTCGTACCCGGATATGATTAAGTATGTGGATGAAGCGCGGATCGTGATCACGCACGGCGGCCCCAGTTCTTTTATTATGCCTTTACAGATCGGGAAGATCCCTGTGGTCGTTCCCAGGCAGAAGAAGTTTGATGAACATGTCAACAATCATCAGCTTGAATTCTGTGAAAGAGTTTCCCAGGCACAGGGCAATATCATTGTAGTGGAAGATATTAACGAACTTGGCGGGATCATTAAGGATTATGAAAATATAGCGGCGAAGATGCCCAGTGTTCTCAACAGCAATAACGCGAAGTTCTGTGAGAATTTCGGCAGGATCGTGGATGAATTGATGAAGGAGAAGTAGAGCGGCTGATACCGGAGTACGGTGCAACAAGCCTGAAACGTATGGCTGCTGAGGCGCTTCTTTTAATAACTCTTTTTATGGAGAAGAAACGATTTATCAGTTAAAAAAGAATTACGCGGCGAATTATTATCGTTACCTCGGAATTTCCGATCTCATGAATTATAATCCCAAGGAAATAAGTTGGAGATCGGTTTGGATGAGGTATTTAGTTGTGCCCGGAATAATTCGAACGGACGGCGAGGCAGAATGAAAACATTGAAACTCTACGCTCAATACTGGGGCATCCTCCTATTACGGCATATTCTCAATATATTCAACCTCTGTCCGATCCGTTCGAACAGAGTCATGTTTTACAGCTTTAACGGCAAGCAGTACTCCTGCAATCCAAGGTGCGTCTCAGACCAGCTCAGTAAGGAAAGTGGAGTGGAGATCATATGGGCTTTTAAAAAACCGGAAAAGTTTGCAGATCTTACAAAACCCGGGATCAGGAGAGTACGATATAGATCTCTCAAGTATTATTATCTTGCCAAAACATCAAGAGTCATGGTCTTCAACGTGCAGGGGTATGGAGAACTTGCCAGACGAAAGGAGCAGACCTTTATCCAGACTTGGCACGCAAGTAATGGTTATAAAAAAATCGGAAGCTCTACAGGTATCGCCAGTAAAGTGAATCAGCAGATGCACAGGGACTATTCCTATGTATGCAGCGGTGCTGCAAGTATGACAGAGCGCAGAGTCCGAGGATCCATGGGGTTTACAGGTGAGGTTATTCCCGGTACGCCTCGGATGGATGTTTTGATCCGACAAGATGACGACAGGATCCCGGCCCGTGTCCGCGAGGGGCTCGGCTATGAGGATGGGGCAAGACTTCTTCTCTATGCACCTACTTGGAGAACAAGTAGAAAGAGCGAGGGGGAATACCCGCTGGATTACAAGAGGCTGCATGATAAGCTGGTGGAGAAGTTCGGCGGAAGGTGGATCATTGCAGTGCGGCTTCATCCCAACGTAAGAGACAGGATTCATACTCCGCTCGAATATGTTAAGGATGCGACGGATTATCCTGAAATGCAGGACCTTCTCTATACGGCAGATATTCTGATCTCTGACTATTCCTCCTGCATCTGGGATTATTCATTTACATGTCGTCCCTGCTTTCTGTATTGTTATGATTTAAAGGAGTATTATCAGGAGAAGAGTTTTGACCTTCCCATCGAAAAGTGGAGATTCCCGATCGCGGAGACAATGGATGCGCTTTTAGACGAAATTGACAGTTATGCGCCGGAAGTATTTCAAAAGCAGATGGAACTTCATCATCAGGATATGGGATCACTGGAGGACGGAAATGCGACAGAACGAGTCGTACAACTGATCAAAAGCAAGATTAGCAGCAGTTAAGAGAATTAAGGAAATGAAAAAGTACAAAGTCGGCTATACACAAGGTGTATATGATATGTTTCATATAGGCCATTTGAATCTGATCAATAACGCAAAAGCATATTGTGAATATCTGATCGTAGGCGTCAATTCCGACGCGCTTGTGGAGTCCTATAAGCATAAGACGCCTGTCGTCCATGAAAAGGAGAGGCAGATCATCGTCGCCAATATCAAAGCGGTTGATGAATGTGTCATCGCGGATACACTGGACAAAGAAGAGGCGCTCGAGAAATATCATTTTGACGCGATATTCATCGGAGACGACTGGAAGGGAAATCCCCGATGGGAAAAGACCAAAGTGGACCTTGGCCGCAAAGGCGTGGATGTTGTTTTCCTGCCCCACACGGCAGGGGTCAGCTCCACCGGCCTCCGTACTGTAGAGAACGAGGCAATTAAGGGCGACTGAAGAGGAACTGGCGCATGGATCAAAACAGAAAAGAACCCATCCGGGTCCTGCAGATCAATTCGGGCAGCAGATCTTTTGGCGGCGTTTCGTCGTTTCTTTATAATGTTTATACAAATATTGACAGAGAACAGGTGCAGTTCGATTTTTTGTCTCCCAACGTGACCACATACGGGATCCACAGGGAGGAGATCGAAGAGATGGGCGGCCGTATCTATGAGCTGGGGATCAAGGGCAATATTCTGACGAGAAAGACCGGCCTGTATAAGCGGCTTTATGAGTTCCTTACGCAGCATGCGTATTCCGTCGTTCATATCAATTCCGGTAATTTCTTCTTTAATCTGTTCGCCGTTATGGCAGTCCGAAAAGCCGGTGTGCCTTGCAGGATTGTCCATTCGCATAACGCCGGAGACACCAACCGCTCCAGGATCAAGAAGGCTGCCTTTGAAGCGCTCAAACCGCAGCTGGAGAAGAACGCGACCCTGCTCCTTGCCTGTTCCCGCAAAGCGGCCTCGTATATGTTTACAGATCAGACTGTAAGAGAAGGCAGGGTACAGATTGTCAAAAACGGGATCAATGCAGAGCGTTTTCGTTTTGATCCTGAGATTCGAAAAACGGTCAGGCAGGAATTGGGTCTGCAAGATAAGTTTGTCGTGGGGCATGTGGGACGATTTTACAAGCAAAAGAATCATGTCTTTTTGATCAGAATATTTGAAAAGATTCATGAGAAGGAACCGGAGAGCGTTCTCCTCCTGTTTGGAAAGGGGGATCTGGAAACGGAGGTCCGGGGCCTCGTGAATGAACTGGGGATGGCGCCTTACGTTCGCTTTATGGGAGAAGTGCCGGATATTGAAAGAATGTATCAGGCGATGGATGTCTTTGTGATGCCGAGTTTTCATGAAGGCTTGCCGGTATCTTGTGTCGAGATTCAGGCAGCCGGCGTTCCTTGTGTGCTATCCGATGCAATCACGGAGGAGATCAAGATCGCGGACAGTCTGCAGTTCCTCAGCCTTTCGGACAGTCCTGAGATATGGGCAAAGGCGGCCCTTTCCATGAAAGGCCATCGGGACCTTAACGGTTATGAAAACGTGATCCGTTCCGGATATGCGATCCGGGACGTCGCGGACGGGATGCTCAAGATGTATAAAGAGATGTATCAAGGGAGTCTGGCGCTTTGAATAAAAAGATCACACGTTCCATTGAAAAACTGGTTACGGTACCGCACTGGATTCTGAGCGGGATCCTTGGGGCGGGCCGCATCAAAGCGGCAGGGTTCCCCAGGTGGGAGTCAAATGTCCGCTTAAAGCCCGAAGACGGAGAGATCCACATTGGAAAGAACAGTCATTTCCGGTCAGGCGTGCGCCTGCATACGCCAGGCGGCGTGATCCGGATCGGAGAGTACGCTTTTATGAGCTATAATGTGAGCGTTACTTCTATGAACCGGATAACAATTGGAAACCGGGTTAAGATTGCTAATAATGTCGTGATCGTGGATCATGACCATGATTATAAAAACAACAATATTGGATACAAGACAGGCTCCGTAGTGATCGAAGACGACGTCTGGATTGGCGCAAATTGTGTGATCTTGAAGGACACACATATAGGCCGCAACTGTGTGATCGCTGCCGGGAGCGTCGTGAAGGGCAGTATTCCGGCACGCACAGTGTGGGGGCCTTCCCTTGCCGCTAAGATTAAGGAGTTTTAGGAAGACACGGCAGCCGGCACCGGCGTTCAGTATTTTGACAAGACGGCAGACATCTGCAGACTGAGGACGAAAAATTTGAAAGTTTCTGTGATCATCCCTGTTTATAACGCGGAAAAGTATTTGGAGAGATGCCTTAGAGCCATTCTGGGGCAGACCCACAAGGACCTGGAGATCATTTTGATCAACGACGGCTCTTCGGACAGATCGGGAGATATCATCCGCTCCTTTGATGATGATAGAATGGTTGTAATTGAAAAGAAGAACGGAGGCGTCTCCGCAGCGCGCAACGACGGGCTGCGGCGGGTTTCCGGAACAAGCGTTGTCTTTATAGACGCGGACGATTATCCGGAGCCGGATTATGTGGAGAAGATGGCGGACGCTATGGACAGGCACAGCTGTGACCTTGTCGTGTGCGGATACAGGTATATAGATGTGGAAGAACGGGAAATCGGCGGATTCCCCAATAAAAGAGAAGCGCTTCACCTCTCGGGTGACGGATATCTTTCAAGAGAAGAAATTGTCGCAGGGATCATGCTGCATGAATCCGTTGCATCCTGCCTTTGGAATAAGATGTTTCGGTCGGAGCTTATCACGGGCATGACTTTTGATGAGTCAATCACAATTGGGGAGGACCTGCTGTTTCTCATCGAGTATGTCCAAAGATGCGACGCGTTTTATCTGGTCGAAGCACCTCTATACAATTATCTGATCAATCCATGCGGTGCCATGAAGATAATCGTGGAGCAGACGGAATTTGAACCCAAATGGCTCAGCGAATGGGAATCGATATGCAGAGCAGAGGACCATTTTCCGAAGGCCAGCCGAATGATCCGCGATGTGTTTATTTATAAGAAGATGCTGATTGCCAATAAGATCCTTACTAAGGCTGCCAAATGCAGGGGGCAGGTACCGGAATGCGATCGAATGAAGGAATATATAAAAAAGAACAGGATTCGGGCGATTCTAAATCCATATCTGAATGCCAGAGTTAAGGTCAAGGCTTTTTCCTACTGACCTTTCTGACGGAGGACAGCAATGAAGTTTAAGAGCGACTTCTGTATTATCGTAGCAACAGGTTTTCTACTTGCCTACGCAAATTATTTCTCAATCATGAATCTATTTATGCCAGGTATGATCAAGGATCTCTATCTGGCTTTTTTGGTTGTGCTGGGTTTGGCGCCTCTCTTTTTCAGGGATCGAAAGCTCAGTAAGAAGCAGATCGCAGTGCTGATCCCCTGGGCGCTGCTCATATGTGAGATCCTCTTCAACCGAAACCAGGATCTGGCACACGGCTATATGCAGTTTTTTGTCAGAGCGTTAGCGGGTGTATCGATCATTTTTATGTCGCAGTTCGGATTCCGGTGGCAAAAACATGCGCTGACGGGAATGGCCTGCATCGGTATGCCCAATGTGATCGCAACATATGTGTTCCTGGTCATGCCGGGACTTTATAAGATCATGATCGCTCTGTACGGTCAGATTCCTGTTGGTACCAGCGGCGGCGCAGCCGGGTATCGCGCAGGCCTGCAGAATCACTATTCACAGAACGGAACAATGATCGCATTTGTGCTCCTTATTTTTGGAGGCTGTCTTCTTTACTATGTGACAGAAGCCCGGAAAATGCACTATCCGACATTGATCATGACAGCCCTTAGTTTCGTGGCGATCATACTTACCTCTAAGCGTGCCCATTTCCTGTTTACAATAATTGCCTTCTGTGTGGTTTACTTTGTGGCGAATCCTCGCCAGACCCTGCGCAGAGGGTTCATATTGTTCGCGGCTGTGCTTCTGGGAGCCATGGCGCTGTATTTCATGAGCTTCCATGTATCGGCTCTTCGGACGCTTCTCATGCGCTTTACGACAGTCGGTAATGACAGCCAGACCCGAACCAGGTTTAAGATGTGGGCGCTTGCACTGGACCTGTTCAGAAAAAATCCAGTCATGGGAATCGGCTGGGGCGGCTATAAGCAGGTCTACGCTGTGGAACTGTATCAGGATTGGCAGTCTGCCGGTGCAAAATACCTCAATTCCCACAACACATATCTGCAGCTCCTATGCGAAACAGGTATAGTTGGTTTTCTTATTTACTTATGGGCGGCGCTGGGAACCCTGTTTACGACTTGCAATGCACTCAGGTACAGGCGGTCTTTGGAAACCTGGAGGAGAAAGGCGCTCTATGTATCCGTTGTAAGCCAGGTATTTGTAATGCTATATAATTTAACCGGCAATACGCTCTACGATTATACGATCTTTATGTACAGCTTTACGGCCATGACCGGTCTTGCTGTACTGCGAGGTCCATGCGCAGGTGAAGCATTGTCTCGGGAAGCAGCCTGTCCGGTTCATACCGGAGAGGGATATCCGGATGTTGTGATGGCGGAGTCAAAAGTATGATAGGGATAATGACATTTGTAGGAACGCAGAGTCACGGGGCCTGTCTGCAGGCATACGCGCTCCAAAGAAAGATAAGAGAGCTGGGATTTGATGCCCGGATCATTCCTTATCAGTGCAGGGAACTGAAGAAGGAGATGGACAAAAGGCTCCCCACAGCCGGGGGGAGCCTTAAAAAACGAGCCGGCACAATCGCACGTTATCCGGTGATCCGGGACAGATACCGCAAGTTCGCGGCCTTCGAAAACCGGTATCTGGGAGTAGAAAAGCTTACGCCCGCAGTTGACTTTTCAGAATATGACCGTATAATAGCGGGAAGTGATCAAATCTGGAATCTGGAGATAACGGGCGGCGATTACAAGTACTTTTTGGAGGGAATCGATTCTGAAAAGAAGGCGACGTACGCAGCAAGTCTCGGTACAGATGCCTTTACTGCGGATACCGAAGAAAAGTGTCTGTCCCTCATTGATGAGATCCCTTTTATCAATGTCAGGGAGAAGAATCTCAAGGAATACCTGGAGAAAAAGCTGCCGGACCATAATATAGGCCTTGTGCTGGATCCCACACAGCTGATCGATGCGGATGAGTGGAAAAAGCTTGCAGGCGAAAAGCCCATCCGCAAAAAGAAATATATGCTCGTGCATTTTCCTGCGGAGGATGCGGGCACATGGGAGATGATCCGGGAGATCGCGAAGAAGAAAGGACTAGAAGTCGTTTTTCTGACCAACCAGATCAAGATGAGAAGGGGCTGTCATTGTATCTATTCGGCGGATCCTTTCGAGTATCTCAATCTTGTCCGCCACGCAGACTATGTGATCACGGGTTCCTTCCACACGCTTTCTTTCTCTCTTCTGTTTGAACGGCAGTTTTTGTGCACGAAAGCCATGATCGGAAACAGAAATTCCAGGCTGTCGTCTCTTCTGGATCTTGCGGGATTATCGGACAGGATCCTAACGGAGAGCTGGAGCGATGCGCCGGTCGATCATAAGAAGGCGCGGGAGAGACTGCGTGAAGAAAGAGAATATTCCGAGGCGCTTCTTTTAGAAGCCTGTGAAGGCGTATCGAAGAGAGAGATCCCGGAACCCGCACATCGGAAAGAGGACGAGGCGCTTTTAAAAAAGGCGGAAAAAGGCGTTCCGCAGCTGTTTTGTGATCGGGAAGACTGCAGCGGATGTACGGCCTGCATGAATATCTGCCCCGTAAATGCAATCTCAATGGAGCCGGACCGGGAAGGCTTTCTCTATCCGGTGATCGACGCTGACAAGTGCGTGCACTGCCGCAGATGTGTCAGAGTATGTCCTTTTAAAGAGGACCGGTTTGGAGAGAACAACAGAGCTGAAGATGCTCTTTCTACGGTTCGTGTCTATGCCGGAAGGCTGAGGGATCAGGAACAGCTGCTGCGCAGTTCCTCCGGCGGAGCGTTTACGGCGCTTTCCGATCTCTTTTTAAAAGAGGGCGGCGCTGTCATCTGCAGCACCTATGACTATGAGGAGCACAGGGTATTTTTTGCCCTCATGACAGATCCGGCGGACAGAGACCGTGCGCGGGGATCCAAATATGTGCAGAGCAGTCCCGCCGCCGTGTTCAAGCAGGCGGAGATGTGGCTTATTGAGAATGCGGATAAGCCGCTATTGTTTGTCGGCGTGGGCTGTCAGACGGCGGGAATGATCAGCTATGCGAAGGCCAAAGGATTCAGAGACCGCGTGACTGCAGTGGATATTATCTGCCACGGCGCCATGAGCCCCGGACTCTGGAAAGACTATATGGACCTGCTGGAGTCTAAACACGGGAAAGCGGACTTTATTACTTTCAAAGATAAGCGAAACGGGTGGAAAGCGCCTGTGGCAGCAGCGACGGCGGGCGGCCGGGAAGTGTCCCTTAAGGATTATGTACATATATTCTACAGCAGAATGGCCCTTCGTCCTTCCTGCCACAAATGCCCATGGGCTGCGGTGGACCGCGGCAGTGATCTGACGATCGGGGACTTTTGGGGGATTGAAAAAGCGCTTCCTTCGTTTTACAGTGAAGAAGGTGTATCTCTGTTCCTGATCCATACTGAAAAGGGACAGTTGCTGTTTGAGAGAGCCAAAGAGGCGATGATCACAGCTGAGAGCAATAGGGAGGACTGTCTGCAGCCCAACCTTGTAAGGCCTACGCCTGTATCGGACAAGCGGCAGTTATTCTGGCGAGACTATGAAAAGCGCGGTATTGGGTATATAGTAAGAAGATACGGCAAGGACCCCCTGCCCCGGATCGTCAAGAGAAAGACGATGAAGGCGCTTCGGTCTCTTAGCAAGAGACCATGAGAGCCGGCTATGTAAATAATGGAGATTTTTAATGAACCGTGAGAACAAACTGATCAAGAATACATTTATCCTGTCGATCGGCACATTTCTGCCGAGACTTGCGGGCTATGTGACGCTTCCGATCCTGACCGGTTATCTGACAAAGGAACAGTACGGTACCCTGGATCTGGTTTCACTCCTTGTTTCACTCCTGCTCCCGGTTGCAACTTTGCAGATCCATACAGCAGCTTTTAGGTTTCTGATCGACCATAAGCATGACAGAGAAAAGGCAAAGCTGTATTTTTCCAACATACTGGCCTTTGTCGTGCCGGTGAGCCTGGTGATCCTGCTGATCACCTACTGGGTGCTTCCCATAGAGTCGCCAGCCCTTAAGATCTGGATCTGCATTTATTTCCTGTTTGATATCCTGGTCGCGGAGGCGAGACAGATCACCAGAGGTCTGTCCAGGAACCTGGATTATTCCATAAGTTCTATTGTAAGCGCGATGGTCAGGATGGTATTCATAGTCCTGCTTGTCAAGGCGCTGCATTACGAATTGACCGGCGCGGTAGTAGCGCTCGCGATCTCACCGGTGCTCTCACTTGCCTATCTGTTCGTAAGGGTACGCATGTACGAGCTGATAGACTTCAGCCTTTTTGACCCCCAGGTCCTCAAGGAAATGCTGGCGTATTCCTGGCCCATGGTGCCCAACAACATGTCCATGTGGGTCATGAGAGTGTCTGACCGTTTCGTGGTCACGCTGTTCATGGGCGTCGCTGCGAACGCTGTGTACGCGGTCGCCAATAAGATCCCTTCGCTGTTGTCTCTGGCGCAGAGCACATTTACGCTGGCCTGGCAGGAGAACGCGAGTATCGTGTCCAAGGATAAAGACGCGGCGGAGTATTACTCCAAGATGTTTTCAGTTATGCTGAATCTTTACGCGGGATTTCTGGGACTTTTGATCGCATGCACGCCGATCCTGTTCGCGCTCCTTATCAGAGGCAGCTATGAAGAGGCCTATCAGCAGATGCCGGTCCTGTTTCTGGGCATGTTCTTTTCCTGCATGTCCACTTTCCTTGGAGGTATTTACATCGCTTTCAAGGCGACCAAGAGCGTCGGTATCTCTACAATGCTGGCCGCACTGTGCAACTTTGTGGTAGATCTGGCGCTGATCCGCTACATCGGCCTGTACGCGGCGTCCGGTTCTACACTGATCAGTTACGCGTTTCTGTTCGCCTACCGCATGGCCGACGTCAGAAAACTCGTAGCGATCCGCTATAACGTATGGCAGATGATCTTCACAATGAGTTTTCTCATCGTGGAATCGGCGCTCTGCTATATCAATTCTTTCTATACTAACTGCGTCAATGTCGTCCTGGGAACGATCATCTTCCTGGTCCTCAACAAAGAGCTGGTCAAGGGATTTTTTGTCAAAGGAACAGCATTTACGCGCAAAATGTACAACCGTTTTATAAGGAGAAAGTAAGATGGCTTCCAAACAAACCGGCGTTCCGCTCACACCAGACGAATACAAGCAAGAGGTCAAAAAAGTGCTGGCAGCGATCCATGACATCTGCAGCCGCCACAATATTCCATATTTCGTCGCATTCGGCACCTTGCTCGGCGCAGTAAGGCACAAGGGATTTATCCCGTGGGACGATGATATCGATATTATCATGCCAAGGGACGCATATGAGAAATTCTGTGAGATCATGCCCGGAGAGACGAACGAGTATTACATTTTGTCGGGCGATACTTCTCCGTATTACTATTTTTATTTTTCCAGAGTGTGTTCACGGACCGCGGCGCTCAAACTGAAAGGCATTCCCGATGTCGACAATCTGGGCCCCTTTGTTGACATTTTTATTCTGGACAAGACGTCGGAGGATCCGGCAGAGCGGGCTGCCCAGAATAAAGAAGTCAGGGCACTGAATCGTACGATCACGTACATGCTTCCCGCGCGTTATTACCGGACGCTTCCCCCAAAGCGCAGGATGAAAATGCTGTTCAATCTTCCCATGAGGATGAGTGCGGGGCTTCTTGGCGGTTTTAAAAAGGTCCGGCGGGAACGCGATGAGATCATGCAGAGATACCGCGGAAGTGATTCCGGACTTTACAAAGCTACCTATATTGCAAACTGGGAGAAAAGCTATTATTACAAGGATGAGATCGAAGACCTTGTGCTGACCGACTTTGAAGACATCAAAGTTTACATTCCTGTGGCCTATGATAAGATCCTGACAAGAATATATGGGGACTATATGCAGCTTCCGCCCAAGGAGCAGAGGATCACGCATCACCATTTTGTGCCTGTTTGGAACTGAATAATGTATAAGATTAGGCGCTTTTTGGACCAAAGCGCCATTAAAAGCGAGAATTGACTTGTTAAATAGCAAACAGAATTGTAAATTCTAAACTGTGGAGCCATATCATGAAAGATTCACGAGACAGGAGAGGTTCAAAGAGACGTCTCCTGGCAGAGCTCCTGATCGCGGTCATTGTGATCGCGCTGTTTGGTGCGGCGCTCATGCTTTATGAGAGGTCATCCCGCAGAAGGGAAGGCCTTGGTGACAGCGGAAGCTGGGGCGAAGAGACCGGCGAGGCAGATGAGCAGGAGATACAGCTTACACTGAACGACAGAGTTTATGCCTATACGGACCGGTTGGAGACTTATCTGCTGATCGGCACTGACAACAGCAGTGCGAATCCGGAAGCGGAACAGGGATTCAACGGAGACCTGGCGGACTTTCTTGTTCTTTTCCTGGCAGATCCCGATACCGGCAGATACGGGTTTGTACAGATCGACCGCGATACGATCACGGACGTTCCCATCCTGGATGAGAACGGAGAAGAGATCGGCACCGCGCTGGAACAGATCTGTACCGCGCACTGGTACGGGCAGAACGAAGAGGAAAGAAACATCAATACAGTATATACGGTCTCAGAGCTTTTCGGAGGCCTTCCGATCGACGGATACTACTGTATGAATATGAAAGATATACCGTCACTCAATCACGCGGTCGGCGGTGTCAGCGTCACGATCGAGGACGATCTTGAGAGTGTGGATCCCGCAATGACCAAAGGCGCGCAGATCCTCCTGACAGATGAACAGGCGGAGAAGTTCGTGCGGGCCCGCATGTCGGTCGGGGACGGAACCAATATATCCAGGTTAAGACGCCAGAGACAGTACATGGAGAACATGTACAGACAGGTCCATGAGCGGTTTTCGGAAAACGCGGGATATATCAATGACCTGTACAAAGAACTGAAAAGCGTACTGCAGACTGACCAGCCGGATAAGACCATATCGGAGATCGCTGCCGGGATACACGACAGCGAAAATGTGGGATTCCTGACGCTAGACGGGGAGTCGACGAAGGGAAACCAGCTGGATGACGGTGAGATACATAGTGAATTCTACGTCGATGAGGCATCGATCGCGGAGAATCTGGGAAAGATCATAGACCTCAGGGACGTCACGGAAGAAGTGATCACGGAAGATGAGCAGATGATCATAGAGGAAGAATTCACAGACGACGAGGAGATTGTTTCGGAATGAATCAGCAAACGGAAATAGACGTCAAGGGACGGCAGAACGAGGAGATGGAGATCGATCTCCTCGAATTGCTGGACTTTTTCAGAGAACATGTGATCGTGATCATTTTAGGCTTTCTGGCCGGCGCCCTGATCGCGGGGCTGATCACTTTTTACGCGATCAAACCAAGCTACACGGCAACATCCAAGATGTATATGGTCTCCTCGTCCACACAGTCGGTCGTGGACCTGACAGACCTCAATATCGGACAGTCCCTGTCCAAGGACTATGTGGAACTGCTCAAGACCAGACCGATCATCGAAGCGGTCATCGAGGAGCAGTCCCTTCCCTATAATTACAACGAACTGATCTCAAAGCTGCAGCTCTCGGTGGTCTCGGATACGCGTATCATCGCAATCAAGGTGACGAGCCATGACCCGGAAGAGGCCATGATCATCGCGAACGCGCTGGCCGACAAAGGCGTCAAGGAGCTCCCCAAACTCATGGAGACACCTGAGCCCCATATTGCCGAATACGCGATCATCCCGGTCAATCCCAGTGCCCCCAGCATGAGCCGGAATGTCATGATGGGCGCCCTGATCGGCATGATCCTTGTCCTGGGCCTGTATACAGTGCAGTTCCTGCTTGACGATACGTTTAAGTCCGCGGACGACATCGAGAGAGAATTCGGCGTCATTCCGCTTACTGTCATCCCCGAAGGAAAGATCGCCGGATTTGATTCGGCTGAGAAGACCAAACGGGGACGCAGGAAAAAGGGATCGAAGTGAGGTGTACGGGATGCAGGAAGATAAGAAGATCATAATGAGTGTCAATCCGGAGCTCCCTTACGCGATCGAGGAAGCGATCAACCGGCTTAGGATCAACGTCAATTTCCTTGGAAAAGACGTCAGAAAGATCATGATCGTGAGTTCCGAACCCAATGAAGGTAAATCCTTTATCACCTTCAGTCTTTGGAAACAGATGGCTGCCGCCGGCGTGAAGACAGTCCTGATCGACGGCGACATGAGAAACTCTGCGCTTGTAGAGAAATATGGTGTTAAGAGATCAGACGGGCAGGAGGTAAAGGGTCTGTCCCACTACCTGTCCGGAGACGAGGAACTGGATGAAGTCCTGTTCCATACAGAACTTGAAAACGGCGATCTTTTGCCCAATGCGGAGAATATCATCAATCCCTCCATGCTTCTTGACAACAAGAAGTTTAAGGAGCTGCTAAAGACCATGGGAGAGCAGTACCGCTATGTGTTCGTGGACGCGCCTCCGCTGGGAATGGTATCTGACGCGGAGCGGATCGGAAACCTGTGTGACGGCGCCATCCTCTGTGTACGCGGAGGCTCTACGCCCCGCGCGCTTGTTAAGGAAGCAGTGCACCAGCTCGAAAGAGCCGGATGCCCGCTGCTGGGCATCGTCCTCAACCGTGTGAGTGATTCCAAGGGCGGGTATTACAACAAGTATTACACGCGCGGATACGGCAGGTATTACTCCGGCAAACACTATGGCGGAGAATAAGAAATGATAGTTACAGCCTGTAAGCGGGCTGCTGCTATAGAATAATCGGGAAAGGAGGTGAACGGAAACCAATGGAGATGAAGAACATCAGAAGACTTCTGGCGTTGTGTTTGGCAGTGGTTATGATCATTGCATCCTCCATGGCTGTTATGGCGGCGGATAACAAATCCCCGGGCGGCGGTGATGTTGATCCGGATCCGGTTATTGTTAGCCGCAGCAGTGCCGTGAATGGATGGAATGGCAAGACTACCGTTAAGTACACAGGTAAGAATGCTGTACAATACCAGATTCAGTATAAGGCTAGTAAAAATAGCGGCTGGGTTACCAAGTATACAACAGATTCATCTATAGTACTCAACCTTAAGCACAACGGTCTGTACGACATTCGTGTCAGAGCGATCGGTAAGAACGGTAAGAAGAGCGCATGGTCAACGATGAATTATCGTTATGTGAAAGCTGTCAAACCTACTTATTCGACTGCTACGACTAAGACGATCAGAGTCAAGACACCTAAGACGTCAGGTGTTACGGGTTATGCGATCTATTATTCCACGAATAAGAATATGTCCAACGCCAAGAAGATCGTCGTCAAGAAGAACTACACGAATAAGCCTATTTCTGTCGTTAAGGGCAAGACCTATTACATCAAGGTCGTTCCTTTTGTACAGCAGAACGGCAAGACTTACTGGGGCGCATCCTCTGCTGTCACAGCAGTAAAGGCTAAGTAATTCCAGAAATTAACACTATGCAGTTGTACAGCTGAATAGAACCGGCGGTACGGAATCGGATTCCGTACCGCCTTTCTTATTGATTAGAATCGGCCGTGCGTGTAAGATAGAAGCAAGGAGACTGGCTATGATCGACTTTCACACACATATACTGCCGGGGATCGACGACGGCAGCAGGGATATACAGATGACAGAGCAGATGCTCGAAAAGGAAGCCGCCTCGGGAGTGACAATTGTTTATGCCACCCCGCATTTTTATGCGCACAGGACCGGAGTCAGCGGGTTTTTGGCAAAGAGAGATGCCAGTTACAGGAAAGTGAGAGAACTCCTTGAAACAAGAGAAGACCTGCCTTCACTGAGGGTCGGCGCGGAGGTCTACTACTTCCGCGGCATGGGAAGGGCAGAGCACTCGCCCGGTCTGTGTGTGGAGGGTACCGATATACTTCTTCTCGAAATGCCCTTCGAGCAGTGGACAGAAGAGGTGTACAGAGATACGAAAGAACTGATCCTTAAGCGCGGGCTGCGGGTCGTTCTTGCCCATGTAGAGCGCTATACAGGTTTCCAGAAAGACAGAGATGTATGGGACCGTGTGATGGATCTTCCGGTGACGATCCAGATGAACGCGGGAAGCTTTCTGAAGTTTGGCATGAAGCGGCATTTCTGCAGAAATCTCCTCAGACAGGAGGCGGGAAGAGTGATCATCGGCAGCGACTGCCACAATCTCACGAGCCGTCCGCCCAACCTCGCGCAGGCAATGGATTTTATCCGGGAAAAGGAAGGCGATGATATAGTCCGCAAGATAGAAGAAACGGAGAAGAGACTGTTTTGTCAACCTATGTGATCGGCGATCTGCACGGCGCACTGCCGCAATTTCAGAAGATGCTCACAAAGATCAGGTTTGCCCCGGAAAAAGGGGATGAACTGTATCTGCTCGGCGATTATATTGATTGGGGAGCCTATCCTCTGGAGACGCTGCTGTTCGTCATGCACCTGGACAGATCCAGCAGCAGGGTACATTGCCTGAAGGGCAATCATGAAGAGATGTTTCAGGCTATGATGGAGATCAGCGGGAAAACAGCCGGTGATGATCCGATCGCCCGCAACTGGCTGATCAATAACCGCGGAGCGGGAACATGGGAGGAGTTTTTAAGGCTGGACAGGCTTAAGCAGTGGGAGATCCGCAAATGGATCACAGATCTGCCGCTCAGCTTTGACGTCAGGGACGGCGATAAGCACTATATGCTCGCGCACGCATATCCGTATTATAATGATACGGAATACAGCCCTTTGGAAGCCCGGCTGCGCCGGAAAGATGCGGTATGGAGAAGGCTTCTTCTGAGGGAGGATCCTTTTGCCGAATATAAAGGGACGCAGAAATATCACTGCCTGATCTGCGGACACACGATCACGGACTATTATTTCACCAGGATGAAAGCGGAGAAAGGCTGGCCGTTTCGAAAACCGCGGCAGACGAAGAGGAACAGGATCTTTTACGGAGAAAAATTCATCGATCTTGATTGCGGCGCAAAGCTGTTATCTTGCAGTGCCGACTCGGATCCCGCCATCCGGGCGTCGGCAGAACGGGCACAGCTCGCCTGTCTTCGTCTTGAGGACGCGCAGGAATTCTATATAAGGTAGACCGGCAGAAGAATTATATGCCATCACATATACCAGAAGGAGGTATGATTTGAACAACCTGCAACTACAGAAATACGCGAATGAAGTAAGAAAAGGAGTCATTACGTCAACGAATGAGGCGGGCTCAGGTCATCCCGGCGGATCTCTTTCCTGCACGGATATCCTGACCTATCTCTATTTTGAGGAAATGAACGTGGATCCTGAAAATCCCAAAGATCCGCAGAGAGACCGCTTCGTGCTCTCCAAGGGCCACGCGGCGCCGGCTCTCTATGCCGTTCTTGCACAGAGAGGATATTTCCCTGTGGAAAAGCTGCTGACACTCAGAAAGCTCCATTCCGACCTCCAGGGACATCCTTCCATGCA
>CADCIK010000016.1 GCA_902801415.1 uncultured Lachnospiraceae bacterium | reverse complement strand
GTGTTTTCTGTTACTGCTTCAATTTTTGCGTTCTGCGTGTTAGACTTCATTTGAAATACCTCTTTGTTATATAAGATTTTTACCAACCGCCAAGTCAGTGAATCTTATTCTACTCTGAGGTATTTTTTCTTTTCAACGTCCACCACGATTTAAACTATACAGGAAGCTTTCTTTTGTTTGTTATTATTTCATCACCTCTGTACGTCCGCAGTTCCGAATGCGGAGCATTTGGGACGTGGGCTGAACATTCTGCTTTTATTATTGATACAGCTCCAGAAACTCCTCCAGCGTCAGATCATGTTCCATAATATATGCAGCTGCCTCTTTGCCGACATAGCGGAAGTGCCAGGGTTCGTAAATGATCCCTGTCACGTCCTCTTTGCCGTCGGGAAAACGCACGATAAATCCGTATTCCTGGCAATGCGCGCTCATCCACTGATAAAGCTCCGTGTTCTCCAGGCTCCGGTCCTTCATTTCATAGTAGCGATCCGTGATGTCACAGCAGAGCCCCGTCTGGTGCTCGCTGGTCCCCGGTCTTGCCACGATCGTCTGCGCAACTGCTTCACCGTATTCGGACACTTTGCGGTTAAACAGATATGTCTGCTCCGCATAGCTGCGGTAGCCTGACGATAGCAGGACACTCAGTCCCTCTGCTCTCGCTGCGCTCACAAATTCCTCCATGGCGTCTGCGATCCGCACGTCAAACTGCTGTCTCTCCAGTGTTGTCAGCTCCGGCGTGTAATCGCCGATCTCATTCCACGGATTGGCAAGGATGAACATCCAGTCATCCGGATCGATGTCCGGTCTGTCCCGGAAGGGATCCATTGCGTCCTTCGCGACTGCCTGACCGATCTCTTCCGCCGCTTCCGCGACAGCTGAACCGGCCGCAAGCATACCCTGCTCGGCTCCGTTTCCCGCCAAAACACCGGGGGAAGACAGAGCGATCGCTCCCGCAGCGAACAGCGCGCACATTCTAATCTGAAATTGTACCAAAAGTCGGTTCCTCCTGCGTCATTTCCTGATCTGATCTCCGATCCGGATCATTGATCTGATCTTGTTGATCGGATTCTTCTCTTATAGATCGGATTCTTTATCCGGTTTCTTTATACTGTTTCTTTATCCGAGCGGGATCTCCACGACCTCGGCCATACGCATGAGGCAGTGTTCGATCTGTTCGGATATCTCATCGACAAGGCGCTTGGTGATCGCGTCATTCTTGTCCTTCTCGAGGCTCTTATAGAAGCTCTCTCTGACCTCGCTGCTGATCTTTTCCATGCGGGACATGAAGTGTCCTCTCGGGACAAGCTTTCTGACCGGGCGGGGGATCACGATGTTCATAACAGCTTCCTCCATCTTATCTTTGCCCAGGATCAGGATCATCAGTGAGAGCATGGCGCCGGCCACAATTCCGGAAATGCCGCCGGAGATCAGCGCCACACCGCTTCCGCCGCAGAGAAGCCCGATCAGAATGGATATGATCGTGTCGATCATCCAGGTCAGTTCCTCTACCGCGAAGACATCTTTCGCGTCTACGCGGATGTCCAGATCGGATATAGACAGGAAGGAACTCAGGCTCAGCGCCTTGTAGGGCACGCCGTGCCGGATGCAGATCGGGATGGTCTGCTCCTCCAGCTCGTAGGAAACAGGCTTGAGCCACTGTGTGATGGGACCTACCAGCATCTCCTGCACTTCTTCCGTGTGCAGGTAGCGCTCGATCTCTTTCTCCATCTCCTTATTGATATCGGAAAGTCTCTCGATCTCCCCGCTCCGCCACCTGTCAAAGACCGGCATGGCCGCGTTTTCCAGGATCGGCTGCACAAGTGTATCCACCGTTCTGTGGTAGAGCTCTCCGATGTGCTGTTCCACGATCCTCTCGACTGTGCTCGAACCCACCAGCTCACGGATCTCCGCGCGGAACTGCCTGAGTTCTTCATCGATCCGTCCGCTCCATGCAAGTCCGCGGCTGACGGAAAACTCAGGTTCTACGCCTGTGATCACGACCGCCTCGGGAAAAGCTTCTCTGCACCAGTCGCGGACAGCGGGAAGCCTTGAGACGCCGCCGGTAAGGAATACCAGTTCCGGCAGTTCGCCCTGTATTTTGGCGCGGACACTGTGCAGGCTCTCCACAAACACTTCCTTGAAGCTCTTGCCGCCCAGCTGCGGCATACCGCCGTGAAGGATGCGGTCCGCCGTCTTCTCGTTCATGAAAAGGGGCAGGCGCACCGGCTTTTCATAGCTGATGATCACAGACTGTCTGCATTCGTTTTCTTTCCAGTAGTCCTCGTCGGCAAAGTACTTCTCCTTGAGCCTTCTTGCCGCGAACTCACAGTAACTGCGCCAGGGCGGGCTCTCTTCGAAGATCTGCCGAATCCTTTCTCCGCGGACAGCCGCGTCCAGCGCGATCTCAAGGAGCACTTCATCCATGAGGCCGCCGCCGAGGGCCACCTCTCCCGCCGTCTGCAGCTCCACTTCTCTTCCGCCCATGATATAGGCAAAGTCTGTCGTGGAGGATCCTATATCGACAACCAGCACAGGCTTGGACAGAATATCATAGCCCACCTGGAAATGCTTGGACTGGCAGGCGCTCACCAGCGCCGCGCGAGACTCGGAAATGATCCGCACAGGCGGATACCCGGCCTCTTCGAACAGTTCTCTGTAGATCTCTCTCGCTGTTTTGTCCCAGCCCGCAGGGCAGCCTACATAAAAGCAGCAGTCCTCTCCCTTAACAAGGTCTCCGCTCATATAGAGCTCACCCAGAACTCCCGCCGCGAAGGCCTTGACGTCCTTGCGGCTTTCAGGGTCCCTCAGGAAACGGCTCTTAAACCGGAGCTTTCGCGTGACGGCTTCCGGATTGTAGCAGGCCGCTTCACCGATCACGAGCTCCCCGTTTCTGAGCCTGGCATAGGCCGTTATAAAACTTTTCGCCTCCCGCACTGTGAGAACGCGGGGAACTGTGACGTCGTTTTTATTGAGATAGGAGACCGCGCTCTCCGCGTCTCCAAGGTCAAATCCGTAATAGCGATCCATCATGCCCCTCCTTTACTCACTGCGGGGATACGGCAAGTCCTTTGCGGATGAGCGCGCCGTCTCTCGTAAGCGCGGGGCGGAGCGTCATGCCCTGCCTGCCGGGCAGGAGCTCAAACCATTCTCTCTTGCCGCCGCCGTAGTCCACGGTCTCCACCTGCTTACGATGCAGGTAATAGCGGACCGCTGAGATTGTCTCCAGTGCGGACGCATCGTCCGGATCATCATTCTTCTGGCTGTACGCGCTTTCCAGAATAGCGGAGAACAGATCCGCTTCCTCCGGCGTGATCCCGTTGCCGATCGAGGCGGAAAGGCTGTTTTTCTCATAACTGACCACATCCGCTGCTTCCTGCAGGTTCTTGTCAATGGCAAGGACCGTGGTCCGCAGGCAGCTCCATACTTTGTCCGGGTTCACCCGGATCTCGACCTGCGCTTCACCGCTGTTTCCCGAACTGCTTCCGGTTTCCAAGGCCTTGCTTAGAGAAAGCCTGCCTGACCAGAACAGCAAGACGCCGCCGAGGATCGCCGCCGGTATAGAGCCCAGAAGAGCGGAAAGAGAAAGCCCGCTCCCGGCTGATACGGCCAGTCCCAAAAGAGCGCCTGCAAGGAAAATGATTCCGCCCGCAAAGCTGAGGATGGTCGTTTTGGACCATTTGATCCCGCCTCCTGCCGCCGCTGCCGCGGTAGTCCTGGCCCAGACCTTGGTCTCTCCCGCCGAGCTGATCATGGGACTCATTGTCCTGGCCGCCTGCAGCATATAGCGCGCGGCGTCCCTGACCCGCTCTTCTTTGCATTCCTCATTGTAGCGCAGCAGGAGTCTGTCAAGTTCCTTCTCGATCACGCCCTGTACCTGCTCCGGCGTGCCTGCCTGGGTTATGCTCCCGTACAGCTGCTCTTTGTCCGCTTCCAGAAACTGTATCATTTCCATATCGGATCCCTCCGCCATTTGCTAAACATAGTAACTTACATTCCATTATAATGTTTGAAAAGGCAAATCGGAACCCCATTCCTGCAGGCTGCAGTATTTTGGCGCAGATTCCTGAGCGGGCATATCGAACAAAAAACAGCGCTGCAGCAGATCTGTCCGTGCCGCAGCGCGCTGTGACTCTGTGTCCTTCCTTTCTATGATTCCAGATTCGAGTACATATTCAGGATATGGTTGTAAAGGGTGCGCACTGCCGGTGCCATCAGGTGAGGACCTCTGGCCGCGAGGCCGATGATCCTGGCCGCGTCGGGCTCCATCCTGTACTGCCGCACATCATAGGGAATGTCGTTCATGACGAGCTCCGGCATAATGCAGATCCCGAATCCCGAGGCAACCATGACGACTGTGGACAGGTCGTCCACCACGTGATATCTGGTCTGAATGTCCAGATGGTTCTGTTTCATATAGTTCTGGATATCCGCGTCGGTAGACTCGCGCTGCACGACGAAGCGGAGCTTTTCCATCTCACCGATCGTCATCTTTTCTCCGGGAAGTTCTTTCTCAAAGTCCTTGGGGACAATGCAAAGCAGCGGATCCCTGTAAAAAGGTTCAATGTGCAGGTCGCCCGCGCTGGAAGTAGACAGAAAGCCGAAGTCTACGATCCCGTTCCGGATCCAATAGCTGACGTCGTCGTAGGTACCCTGAAAGACTTCGATCTCGATCGCCGGGTACATTTCGCCGAAGGATTTGATGATCTCGGGCATCCAGCTGGTGCAGACACTGGAGAACACGCCGACTTTGACTGTTCCCTGCTTGAGGCCGTTAAATTCTGCGACCGCCTGCTGCAGGCTCTCCTCGCTGTTGAGGACCGCGTTCACATAAGGCATCAGATGCTCTCCGTAGCTGGTCAGCGTAACGCCGGCCTTTTTCCTTGTGAAAACGGAGAAACCGAGCTCTTTTTCCATTGAAGAAACAGCATGGCTGATCGCCGAAGGGGTAAGGCCGATCAGGTCGGCCGCTTTGTGGAAGCTCCCGGCTTCCGCAACTGTCTTAAAGATCTGATAACTGAGCAGTGTCATTGATCTCCTCCATTGTCAGTTGTGAGGTTACTTCATTATCTGGCGCAGCGATACTGCAGATCCTCCCATCTCTTGTCCACTTCCTTCTGGAACAGTGCGATGAGCTCTTCATTGCCCGGCTTAAAGAGATGTTTGAATCTGCCCTGCGGCTTCAGGAATTCTTCAATAGGAAGCTTATGTTTGGGTTCATAATTGAGGATCCACTTGCCCTCCACCACCTCGAACAGGGGCCAGTAGCAGGTTTCCACAGCGAGTCTGCAGATCTCCATGATCTCGCTGGTCTCATAGCGCCAGCCTCTGGGGCAGGGCGTCATCATATTGAGGAAGGCCGGTCCTTCTGTATAGATGGCTGTCTCCGCTTTTCTGTGCAGGTCCTTGAAATCTCTGGTCAGGGTCGACTGCGCCACATAGGGTACGTAGTGTTCCGCTATGATGGAACTGAGGTCCTTGCGGTACTGGACTTTGCCGTTTGACACTTTTCCGGAAGGCGTCGTAGTCGTATCCGCAAACATGGGGGTTGCGGAGGACCGCTGGATGCCGGTATTCATATAGGCTCCATTATCATAACACACATAGACCATATCGTGCCCGCGCTCCATAGCGCCGGACAGGGACTGAAATCCGATATCATAAGTTCCGCCGTCACCGCCGAATGTGATGAACTTGAACTGATCCTTTTCGCCAAGCCTTCCTTTCTTCTTGAGTACCTTGTAGGCAGTCTCGACGCCGCTCAGGGTCGCGCCGGCGTTCTCAAAGGCGTTGTGAATATAACTGTCCTCCCATGCGCTGTAGGGATACATATAAGAAGAAACTTCCAGACATCCCGTCGCGTTTCCGATCACGGCGTGATCGCCTTCATGCAGGCCGCGCAGCACCGCACGAACGCCGATCGTCGCTCCGCAGCCGGCGCACATTCTGTGTCCGGGCGCGAGCCTTTCCGGTTTCTCCATCATTGTCTTAAGACTGTAATTCTTTGTTTCCATATTTAATCCCATATCCGATCACTCTCTAAGTCCGATATATTTGTGATTTGGCGCGGGTACTCTGCCCTGCGCGACCTGCCCAAGTTCCGCAAAAACACTCTTTACATGGTCAACGGTGAAATCTCTGCCGGCCAGGCCGTAAATATAATTGACAGTTTCCACCATCACTTTGTTTCTGAAAAGGCCTGCGGGGATCTCACTTCCGAGCGGTCCGCTGTTTCCGTTGTAGCTCTCGCAGCGGTCCATGATCGCCACCGCCTTACAGCCGCTTCTGCGGATCGCCTCCGCGATCTCCTTCTCCGGGAAGGGTCTGAATACGCGAAGCTTGATGATCCCGACCTTATGGCCTTCTTCTCTGAGTTCGTCAACTGCCGCTTTTGCAGTGCCGGCCGCAGATCCCATGATGACCATCAGATAGTCCGCGTCCTTCGTCCTGTACTCCTCAAAAAAGCCGTAGCTTCTGCCGGACATGGCGTGGAAGCGGTCAGCAACTTCCAGAATGACTTCTCCGGCGCGTTCCATCGCGGCTTCCTGCGCGCGTTTTGCTTCCATTGAATAGGCGGATATCGCGTAAGGTCCCACCGAGACCGGCTTTCCGGGATTGAGAAGAAACTCCTCCGGTCTGTACTCTCCCACGAAGCTGCGGACATGCTCATCTTCAAGCAGTTCAATATTTTCCACCGCGTGGCTCGTGATAAATCCGTCCTGGCAGATCATGACGGGCAGATGGACTCTGGGGTCCTCTGCGATCGGGAACGCCTGGATATAATTGTCATAGGCTTCCTGGTTGTTTTCCGCGTAGATCTGGATCCATCCCGTATCTCTCGCTCCCATGCCGTCGGAATGGTCGCAGTTGATATTGATAGGGCCCGACAGAGTTCTGTTGACAAGCGTCAGAACGATGGGAAGACGGTTGGATGCCGCAAGGAGCAGCTCCTCCCACATGAGCGCAAGTCCCGCGGAAGAGGTCGCTGTCATAGTTCTCGCGCCGGCTGCTTCCGCGCCGATCGCTGCCGACATGGCAGAGTGTTCGCTCTCTACCGGAATAAATTCTGTATCGATCTCTCCGTTTGCGATAAACGTCGATACCATCTGCGGGATCTCCGTAGACGGTGTGATCGGAAACGCCGGCATGACGTCGGGATTGACCTGCCTGATCGCGTAAGAGACTGCTTCATTGCCTGACATTCTCTCCGGTATGGCTTTGCTGCATACCTGCCTGTCGCGGCTTCCTTTCATACTCATGCCTCAATCCCCTCCTTCATTGTGATCGCCCCGAAGGGACATACTTTGGCGCAGATCCCGCATCCCTTGCAATGGTCGTAGTCAAAATCCAGCCGTTTGCCGCCGCGCACCGGAATACTTGAATCAGGACAGACAGGCGCGCATAACAGACACTGCCTGCATTTGTCCTGATCCAGTACCGGTGTATTCGTTCTCCATTCTCCCGTCATAAACAGGCGGGAAGTGCCTCCGGCATAGAGCTGAAGTCCTTCTGTAAGATCCGTGTAGGGGGATCTCTCATTTATATTCGTAATATCAGTCCGCATAAAATTCTAATCCTCTTATTTGCTGCCTTTTATCTGCTGCCGCCTGACAGGCCCGCGCTCCCATAATCAGAGCTGCCGTCCCGGCCTGCAATCCGCATAAAAGGACCTCCGTCAGCTGGCGGAGGTCCCGGGCATCCTGTTAGCGCAGCGCCTCAGAATTCCTCAGGCGCTCTGTTTCATCTGTTTCGCAGTTGCTTTCTGATTGACGGGGGACACATTTGTCTTCGTCATATCCATCTCCACTTTATCATAGGCCATTTCCAGCGCAGCCATATTTCCCTTGATCACTTCCGGCTTCTTGGCGAACTTGTGGGCAAAGGATGCCTGCATCTCGCCAAGGAACTCTTTGCGGTCCATCACGCCGCAGACTGCTGCCGTCGCCGCAAGCATCGGCGTGTTGGGGAAGTTCCTGCCCAGCGTCTCTTCACTGATCTGTCTGGCGTCTACCGTAAAGATCCTTCCCTCATAGCCGCGAAGAAGTCCTCTGATCTCTCTGGCCGAGCGGGGCGTATTGATGATGATCGCACCGTCCTTCTTCAGTCCGTCGGTCACATGCACAGAATGAAGGAGTGTCTCGTCAACAACTACTACATAGTCGGGATCATAGATGTTGGAATGCACGCGGATCCGGTCTTCGCTGATACGGTTAAAAGCGGTAATGGGAGCTCCCATGCGCTCCGGACCGTACTCCGGAAATCCCTGTACACAGCGGCCTGTCTTAAACGCGACATCCGCAAGAAGGAGTGCTGCCGTCTTGGCGCCCTGTCCTCCTCTTCCATGCCATCTGATCTCAACTGTCTTTTTCATTGTCTGCACCTCATAAAGTGAATTTGTTTCATCATTTCGGTGAATTTAATTTATCTTTCAGTCACCGACATTCGTTATTATACGCCTTTTTCGATGAATGTAAATAACTTTTATGATGAATCATTTTCAATATTCAGTGCCTCAATCCTGCGCAAGTGCATGTCTGCAGTTGTCCTTCAGCTATCAGTCCCTCGTAAGTGCATGTCTGCAGATGTCCTTCAGACAGCATTCGCCGCACTGCGGTCTTCTTGCAACGCAGACGGCTCTTCCATGAAGGACGAATCGGTGGCACAGGTCGTTGCCCTCCTCCGGCGGCACGATCTTCCACAACTCTCTCTCTACTTTGGCAGGCTCCTTGATCCCGTCCACAAGACCGATCAGATTGCAGAGCCGGATACAGTGAGTGTCTGTGACGATGGCCGGTTTTCCAAATACATCGCCCATGATCAGATTGGCGCTTTTTCTCCCAACGCCGGGCAGAGCCAGAAGTTCCTCGAATGTGTCCGGCACGTTATCGTTGTACTTCTCGTGCAGGACCTTCATGCAGGCGCTGATATCTCTCGCTTTGCTCGGTCCCAGACCGCAGGGCCTTACGATCTTTTCGATCTCCTCCGCTGTCGTCTCCGCGAGCGCCGCGACAGACGGAAACTTTTCATATAACTTAGGAGTGATCTGGTCGACCCTCGCGTCCGTACACTGGGCGGCCAGGCGGACGCTCACCAGCAGCTGCCAGGCCTTATCATAGTCCAGTGTGCATTTTGCTTCGGGATATTCCTTTTTCAGGCGTTCGATCACTTCCAGTGTCAGCTTTTTCTTATCCATTGCTGCGTCATCTCCCTTGTGATTTGAGCACTATTTTGACACGGACCGGGGGCCTTTGTCAAAACAGGCTCTTATGGGGACGATTTTGCTATTTGACTGCAATCCGTTGGTGTATTACTATACTAAAGTATACTTTTATACAGTAACTATTGAGAGGTAAAGGAAATGCAAAAGAAAGACTCAAAAATCTCTGTTTCAGTGGTCGCAATGTTCATCGTGATCCTGCTCATCGTGGCAATGGCCTTTTTGACCAATGCGGATTCGGTGCAGCAGACCTTCTGGTCTCTGGTTCCTCCCGTGATCGCCATCGCGCTGGCGCTGATCACAAAGGAGGTGTACAGCTCTCTGTTCATCGGTATCATTACCGGTGCGCTGCTCTACTCGGGTTATAATTTCGAGGGAACACTGACCCACATCTTTAACGACGGCGTCATCGCTGTGCTCTCAAAATCCTACAACATGGGCATTCTGGTATTCCTGGTCATTCTGGGCATCATGGTCCAGCTCATGAACCGCACCGGCGGCAGCGCTGCCTTCGGCAACTGGGCGTCCGAGAAAATCAAATCCAGAGAAGGCGCGCAGCTCGCAACGATCGGCCTTGGCTGCCTGATCTTCATCGACGACTACTTCAACTGCCTGACAGTCGGCAGCGTTATGCGTCCCGTCACCGACAAGCACAAGATCTCCCGTGCGAAGCTCGCCTATCTGATTGACGCAACAGCGGCTCCTGTCTGCATCATTGCGCCGATCTCCTCCTGGGCTGCCGCAGTATCCGGCTTTGTCGAGGGCGAGAATGGAATCAGCCTCTTTATCAAGTCTATTCCCTACAACTACTATGCGCTGTTCACGATCGCTATGATGATCCTGATGGTCGTCATGAAGATCGAGTACGGTCCCATGTACAAGCATGAGTACAACGCACTGCAGTATGGCGACCTGTACACCACCGAGGATCGCCCTTACGCGAACGTCGATAATTCCAAGATTATTACAGAAGGAAAAGTCATCGATATGCTCTTCCCGATCATCACGTTAGTCATCGGCTGTGTCATCGGCATGATCTACACCGGCGGTTTCTTCGAAGGGACAAGCTTCATCGAGTCCTTCGCAAATTCTGACGCCTCTGTTGGCCTGGTGCTCGGTTCCTTCTGTGCGATGGTTCTGACCATGTTCTTCTACATGTTTCGCAAGTCTCTGGATTTCTCCTCCATCATGGAGTGCATCCCTGAGGGCTTCAAGCAGATGGTTCCCGCCATCCTGATTCTGACCTTCGCGTGGTCCCTCAAGGCCATGACTGACAGCCTCGGTGCAAAGGAATTCGTCGCCTACATCATTAAGAACGAGGCAGCCGGCTTTGCCGGGCTTCTCCCCTTCATCATCTTCCTGATCGCTGTCGGCCTTTCCTTCGCGACCGGAACCAGCTGGGGAACTTTTGGAATCTTGATTCCAATCGTTGTTGATTGCTTCCAGACAACCGATTATCAGCTGATGATCATCGCCATGTCCGCATGTATGGCAGGCGCTGTCTGCGGTGACCACTGCTCCCCCATCTCCGATACGACGATCATGTCCTCGGCCGGCGCGCAGTGCAACCACCTGAACCACGTTTCCACGCAGATCCCTTATGCAATGACTTGCGCCGCGATCTCCGCGCTGACATACATCGTAGCGGGTCTCACCAAAAACGTGTTCCTGTCCCTGCTGATCGGCCTTGTGATCCTGATCGCTGTAATGTATATCCTGTCCAGAAGATCAGCGAAAGCGAACGCGTAACATCAGTTTTCAGCTCATAAAAAAGGCGCCGCACTGTTGTGCGGCGTCTTTTTTGCCGGATCGGTTCTTTTCGCTGGCGGGCCCATTTCGCTGGCGGGTCCTTTTCGCTTGCGTCCGAGTTTTCTTCTGTCGTTTAGGTACAGTGAGGGCTTTTTCCAAGTTTGTTCTCCATGATTTTCGCTCGCCTTCGACCGTTTAGGTACAGTGAGGGCTTTTTCCAAGTTTGTTCTCCATGATTTCTCGCTCGCCTTCGACCGTTTAGGTACAGTGAGGGCTTTATCCAAGTTTGTTCTCCATGATTTCTCGTCACTATGGAGTACATTCACAGGAAATCTGCTGCCTGTACCTAAAATCCTTGTTAAGTCAGAAAAAACTGGAGTACACTCGCATGATATCTGCCTACTGTACCTAAAGACTTATAAATCCTTGGGGCATAACTGCGGGAAGTCTTCCTCCTGTACCTAATCGTAATCCCAGCAGCACATGTCTAAGCTCAGTCAACACATCTATACTGCTTCATCTCACTGATACTCTTCTTGGATCTCACTTAGATCATCACTTACATCATTACTTACATCACCACTTACACCACCACTTCCGTTATCGCCAGCGAGCTTCATCTCCTTAATACTCATCATGAATCTCGTATACATCACCACTACCTTCACCACTTGCCAGCTTCATCTCTTTCATACTTTTCTTGAATCTCGTATACAACACGCCTGCCGTGATCGCCGACGTAACTTCCGCGAATGGCGTCGCCCAGGTGACGCCGCTGAGCCCCATCATCGTTTTGAAGATGATCATGGCCGGTATGTCCACAACGCCCTTTCTCATGATCGACAATATAAACGACGCCCTCCGATTACCCGATGCCTGGAAGATTGTGTTTGCCATATAAGAGAGCGCACAGAGCGGCGCGGCAAATGCCAGCACACTCAGAAACTTTGTGCCAAAATCTACAGAAGCCGGCTCCTTAATGAAGAACATGATCAGCCGGCGGGTGAACAGCCGGAAGAATATTGTGCAGCAGGTCGTATAGCCGAGCGCAACAGCTGCCGTAAAGCGGATCACCTGTTCCATCCTCACATGCTTCTTTGCGCCATAATTGTAGGCGATCAGGGGAAGAACGCCTTGCGTCAGTCCCATAGTAGTGTTGAAAGCGATCATATTCACCTTCTTGGCAATACCCATTCCGGCGACAGCCGCGCTGCCATACTCTACTACAAGCTTGTTGGCGAAGATATTGGAGACCATGGCCAAAAAAGTCTGTAAAGCCGCCGCTGTGCCGATAGAGAAAACTTCCCCTGAAATACCCTCTCCGATGGTAAAATCCGCCGGAGAGAACGTAAACACAGGATTATCGCGGTGTCTGTAGAAGAAGACGAGAAAATACGTTAAGGCGATCGTGTTGGACAGGCAGGTCGCGATAGCCGCGCCTGTCACCTCCATGCCGCGCGGGAGCAGAACAAACATAAACAGCGGATCCAGAATGATGTTGAGGACGCCGCCCATTGACAGGCCGAACCCGGCCTCCCTGGCAGCTCCGATCGACCGGACCAGATGGCCGCAGAGTGCGTTGCCGAGCGTCGGAATGGCGCCGACTACCATGGTCCAGAACATGTAGTTGTAGATGTATGGGTAGGAATCCTCACTGCCGCCGATCAGAGGAATCATCAGAGGGCGGGCAAAAAAGACCACAACTGCGTAGATCACCGCTGCCATAAGGCCTCCGTAGAAGCTGAATGCGAAGATCTTCCTGGCTCGCCCAGTATCCTTTCGTCCCAGCGCCCTGGAGATCGCGCTGGCGCCGCCAATACCGAACAGATTCGCGAGCGCCTGTATGATGATAAAGACCGGCAGACTCACAGAAAGCGCCGCCATCATAGCCGCACTTCCCGTTCTGCCCACATACCAGGCGTCCGCAAAGTTGTAGACAATATTGATGAGCTGCGTGATGATCGTCGGAATGGCCATCGTAAACACGGCCTCCGGGATCGGCGCCTCTTCAAAGATCCATGTGCGTTTTTTGTTCTTCTCCATGCTCATGTGTTTTCCCTACCGGCAGATCATATCAAGTGTTCTCTCATAAGCCCTGTACACTGCACCTCATGAATGCTTTCATGAACTCTCATACGCGGATCAATACCCGGTCAGCAGTTCTCCCCTTTCCTTCTGAGCATCTCTTCCCGGTACTCCTCATAGGGATCTCCGTAGATCCTGATCTCTTCCTCCATCTCTCGTTCTCTCTCGGCGCGCGCCTCTGCAGCCCTCCTGCGGATCCTGTGGGGACCGCTGTAGGAACCGCCTCCGTCCCATCCGAGCGGCTCATCGGGTTCAGGCTCCTCCTCGGGAAGATCCATAGCGCCCTTAAACTGGGTCTCATAAAGTTCCGTGTAGACGCCGCCCGCTTTAACCAGGTCCTTGTGCTTTCCGCGCTCCGCGATCTCGCCGTCCTTGATCACCAGGATCTCATCCGCCGCCAGGATCGTGGACAGCCTGTGGGCGATCAGAATACTGGTCCTGGACGACACCAGAGGATCGATGGCGTCCTGGATCTTGCGCTCGGATATGGAATCCAGCGCGGAAGTCGCCTCGTCGAAGATCAGAAGCGCGGGATCCCTTAGCAGCACGCGCGCGATGGACAGGCGCTGCTTCTCTCCGCCCGACAGCTTGAGTCCGCGGTTGCCGACCATAGTATCCAGCCCCTCGGGCTGGTTGGAGATGAAGTCGTAGATATTGGCTCTCTCACAGGCATCGATGAGTTCCGCTTCGGTCGCGTCAGGCTTTACATAGAGGAGGTTCTCACGGATCGTTCCGTTGAACAGATAAGTATCCTGTGTCACAACGCCGATATTGCCGCGCAGGAAGGCCAGATCCAGCTTCCTGACATTGATCCCGTCAAAGAGCACTTCGCCGTGTACTGTATCATACAGACGCGGGATCAGGTTGACCAGCGTGCTCTTGCCGGATCCCGACGGCCCCACGATCGCAATGCTGTGACCGCTGTCCAGCTTAAAGCTCACGTCCTTCAGGATCTGTCTGGAAGGATCATAGTGGAAGTAGACGTGGCGGAACTCCACATTGCCGTCCGCATGAGCGGGCACGATCGCGTCCGGCGCATTCTCGATCTCCACAGGCATGTCAAAATATTCAAAGATCCTGGAGAACATAGCCATGGACCGCATCCAGTCCACCTGAATGTTGAGAAGGGAGTTTACGGGGCCGTACATTCTTCCCAGGAGCGCAACAAGGACCGTTATATCGCCGACTGTCAGATCGGAGTTGTAGCGCAGCATCAGAATACCGCCCACAAGATAAAGGAGCATAGGTCCGACACTGGTGATCGTCGTCAGGACCACCCGGAACCACCTTCCGGCCATGCTCTCTTTGACATTGAGGTCGATCATCCTGCGGTTGGCGTCCTCATAGCGCTTGTACTCGAATTCCTCCTTACAGAACAGCTTGACCAGAGTCTGGCCGCTGACCGACATGGTCTCATTCAGGATCCCGTTGATCTCGTCGTTGCAGGCCTGCGCCTCCTGCGTGAGGCTCCAGCGCTTCTGCCCGGCTTTTCTGGTCGGAAGTGTGAAGAGCGGCACAATGATGATGCCCACTGTCGCCAGGATCCAGTTCTTCTGGTACATAGCCACAAGCGCGACGGTCAGCGTGATCACGTTGGAAAGAATGTTGGAGAACGTGTTGGTGATCACTGTTTTGACGCCGTCTATGTCGCTGGTCATGCGCGTGATGATATCGCCCTGATTGTTGGACGTGAAAAAGCGCTGGGACATATTCTGCAGATGCCGGTACATCTGGTTGCGCATGTCAAAGGTGATGTGCTGCGCGATCCAGGTGTTGAGGTAGCTCTCCGCGACGCCGATCAGATTGGCGCCTGCTGTCACCGCAAGTGACAGAATGATATAGAACACCAGCTTGTGAAAATCTCTGCCGATCAGGCCTTCGTCAATGATCTTGCCTGTCAGAACCGACGGCATGAGCGTCATGATCGATGAGAAAACTATACAGACCAGCGTCAGTGCCAGCTGCTTCCAGTAAGGCAGGAGGTAGGAGAAGACGCGCTTTAAGAGTTCCGGCGTCACTTTGGGAAGGTTCTTTTTCTCCTCCTCCGACATAAAGTTTCTGCTGCCCGGGCCAAACCCCATTCCATGTGCTCCAGGGGCCATAGGCTGCCTCCTTTCTCATAGCGGTCAGACCGCCGCCTTGCGGCGCAGGTCATGATCATTTACAACAACGCCTTGCCAAAACACCGTCTGTCAGAACTTATTGATATGGATCTTGGAAAAAGGCAATGCGTCAATCGGCGTCTCAGGCCAGTCCTCCTCGGGCATACCGAGAGAAAGGATCGCCTCCAGCCTGCACTCCTGCGGGAACTGCAGAATGGTCCGCGCGTACTCCTCCGTGGTCTCTCCGTCCATAGCCATTCTCTCCCGCGCCTGGATCCAGCAGCTGCCGACGCCCAGGGCGCTGGCCATCAGGTGCATATTCTCCATAACGACACAGCAGTCCTCCGTCCAGACGTCGGATTTCTCTTCATCTCCTACCACCGCGATCGCGAGATCCGCGCCTGCCAGCATTCTGGCAGCTCCGCCCATGCGGCAGCTGGAGAGGCCGATCAGTTTCTGCTTGTCCCTGATCACGATCAGCTCCCAGGGCCGGATCGCTCTGCCTGAGGGAGCCAGCATGCCGGCTTCCAGGATCAGGTTCAGCTTTTCCATAGGCACCGGCTGCCCGGAGTAGCTGCGCACGCTGCGCCTCTTCTGCATGGTCCTTAGTAATTCTTCACCGCTCATAGTATTTTGACACCTCCAGATGACGTCCTATAGTAGTCTTACATATAGGACCATTGTACCAGATAAGCGCTGCAGACATAAATTCCGCAGCGCTTTTTCATTGCATTACTATATCAGGATAAATCGATTTCTTACAGTACACCCTTATTTGCGTTCTTAAGTACCGGGATCTCTGTCTCATCCTTGTCGTTGATGTGGGATCCACTGTACTTTTTGGTCTCAGCCGCAATGACATTGCTCAGGAGCAGGACTGCAAAGATGTTAGGGATCGCCATCAGGCCGTTGAGCAGGTCCGCCAGATCCCAGATCAGGTTCAGCTCTACCAGAGAGCCTACGAAGATACCGATGACCCAGAGGATCTTATAGAGCATGATGACTTTCTCACCGAACAGATAGACTGCGCAGCGCTCACCGTAGTAGTACCATCCAAGAATGGTCGAGAACGCGAATGTGATCAGGCCTACGACCAGGATCGGCACGCCGATGTAAGGGATCATGCCAAAAGCCAGACTGGTCAGCTCGCTTCCGTTTCCGGAAAGTCCGTCGATGGACGGATGCTTGATGATACTGGATACAAGGACCAGGCCGGTCATCAGGCAGATGACGACGGTATCCCAGAAAGTACCTGTCATGGAGACAAGCGCCTGCTTCTTGGGGTTGCGGGTCTGGGCAGCCGACGCTACCAGAGGCGCGGAACCCATACCGGATTCGTTGGAGAAAAGACCGCGCGCGAAACCGTAGCGGCATGCGGTCGCGATCGTGCTTCCCACAAATCCGCCGCCGACAGCCTTAGCCGTAAACGCGGAGGATACGATCACGCCGACAGCCTGACCGAGAACGTCGTGGTTCATGATCAGGATGACCAGGCAGCCGAGTACATAGAAAGCAGCCATAAAAGGCACGAGTCTCTCGGAAACTTTTGTGATGGACTGGATTCCGCCGATGATCACAAGCGCGACGACAATACTGAGAACAACCGCAACAACGACAGGATTGATGCTGAAATTGGTCGTAATATTGGCAACAACCGCATTAGCCTGTACAGTACACCCGATACCGAATGCGCACAGAGCTGCCAGACTTGAGAAAAGGATACCGGCCCACTTCGCGTTCAGGCCTCGGTCCAGCGCATACATAGCGCCTCCGATCATGGTTCCGTTCTCACTCTTTACTCTGTACTTGACGCCGATCAGAGTTTCCGCGTATTTGGTGGCAATACCGAAGATACCGGTCATCCACATCCAGAAAACCGATCCCGGACCGCCCATTGCAATTGCAGTGCCGACACCGATAATATTACCGGTTCCGATCGTGGAGGACAGCGCTGTTGTCAGAGCACCGAACTGGGAGACGTCACCTTCAGAGTCCTCATCTGCGGTCACGGACATCTTAATGGCCTTGAATATATCCTTCTGAATAAACCCTGTGCGGATCGTCATAAAAATATGCGTTCCGAACAGCAGGATGATCAGGGGCCATCCCCACAAAAAACTATCAACGGTGCTTACTAATTGTGCAAACATAGTCTTTCCCCTTCCTTCGCCTCTGTGTTGCTGCACGGCAACACTTCAGCGCATTAAATATCAATCAGATACAACTTTACCACACCATAGGACGAAAGTCTAACAAAAAAGGCTGTCACATAAGTGACAGCCTGAAGAATGTATTCTCAGATATCTCACTTTTTACAATTCTCACGGACCCTTTTGATCTCCCTGACAGAAGCGGCCAGATCCGCCAGTGCCTCATGGAGCTTCTCCGCGTCTGCAGACGGATCTGTCAGAGCGACAAAGATCCTGACCAGCCTTGCCTGAAGCTTATCCTTGATCTCTTCTCCAAAATGCATAAGCTGCAGATTTCCATCGCCGTTCCGGTCGATATACGTAACGTCAGGAAACGAGTTCTCATCCGTGTCGTCCATAAACAGATTGAACTTGTGGTCGCCGGTCACGTCAAGCGCAAGAAGGTCCGCGTTTCCGCTGTCATTTGTATCGATCAGCGCCGCCTCAGGTTCTCCATCTCCGTTGAGATCGATCATCACCTTATTGCTCTCCCCCTTGCAGATCCCGATCTTGTCCAGATCTGCTGCCTCTTTGAGCCTTTTCTTCATTTCATTGAGTGTTGCCATGTATGTCACCCCCCGATATAAAAGTCTAACTGCTATATATTAAGTATATTCCAAATCGGATTCAAATCAAGCATTGGAAAAGCTGAATTAAGCGATTCAATTGAAACATTTCTTACATTTCATGCAGTGAATACCTGGTCACATGGATCCTCGCCGCGCCGTTCGCGATAAAGGAAATTCCATCTGCATTCAGATCCGTATTGACCGCTGCCGTGAGCACTTTCTCACCGTCGTTCACAAAGATCTCCGCGCTGAATTTATCGAGGATCATACGTAAACTGATCTTTCCTTTTTCATGGTTTACATCAGTCTGTCTCTGATGAACGATATCCTTGCGTGATCCGGAAAACCTTCGGTCGATCGTGATCACAGATTCAGAGGGGCGGAAACTCACATCCGTATGGAAGATCCCGTTCTGCGCGAAGCGGACCCCGAACTCTCCGTACAGATCTTTTCCTTCCACCGGCTCGATCTCAATTGTCAGATCCACAAGCCTTCCCTTCACACCCTTAAGGCTGATCTCCGAATCTTCTACCAGCACATCTCTGTAACTGACGGGATCTGTCCGAAGCGCCTCCAGCTCGCGGACAGGTTTCTGGCAGAGCCTTCCGTCACGGATGGCGAGCTCTCTGGGAATACACATCTGTCCGAACCAGGGCATAGACTTTGTGCGGAGATTACAGGTATCCCAGTTCTGCATCCAGCCGATCATGACACACCTTCCGTCGGGCGTAAAGAGCGTCTGCGGCGCGTAGAAGTCAATGCCGTAATCGACTGCGTAATTGCATTCAGGCTTGAAATCACAGCTTTCCGCGTCATAATCACCTATAAAATAGAAGGTTCCGAAACCGCTGTGATATTCCAAACCGCTCGCAAGCATACCCTGCGCGCTTGAAATCAGCACCTGCTTTCCGTCCAGCGGAAAGAAGTCCGGGCACTCCCACATCAGTCCCAGCTTACCGCAGTTCTTCATAAGTGTTTTTACAAAGGTCCAGTGTATGCAGTCATCACTCTTGTAGAGAAGGACCTGGCCGCTGTCCCGCAGATCCTCATTGGCGATCACCACCCAATATGTTCCGTCCTGCTCCTTCCAGATCTTGGGGTCCCTGAACGCATAGGGGTTACCGTTTTCCGGGAGGTCTTTGCCGGTGATCACCGGATTCCGGTCATATTTTTCGTAGTTAACGCCGTCGCCAAAAGCCAGATTCTGGGTCTGTACTTCCTGTTCGATCCCGTTCTCGTCGATGATCAGATGACGGCCCGTATACATGATCATCTGCCTCCCGTCTGCCAGTTCCAGCGTGCTTCCCGAATAGCAGCCATCGCTGTCATAAGATCTGTCAGGCGCCATCACTGTAGGAAGATATTTCCAATGGATCAGGTCCCCGCTCACCGCATGCCCCCAGTGCATGGGACCCCAGTGGGTGTCATAGGGATTATACTGGTAAAACAGATGATAGCAGCCGTTATAATAGGAAAATCCGTTGGGATCGTTCATCCAGCCGACTCTGGGCGAAAGATGGAAAGCAGGCCGGTCCTCTTTATGGATCAGCTTCTCGTTTTCTTCTTCGTATCTTCTAGCATCTTGTAATTTCTGACTCATTTACAAACCTTTCGTTATTCTGTACTAAGCAAACTCATGATGTCTTTTTTTCACAATTAATCCGCAATACTGATACAGGAGCATAGTTTCCTATGCTCCTGTACTGTAAACAATATCCGCGTTCATTGGAGACCGTTCAACAGCAGTCCTCAATATCAGTCGTTCATGCTGTCTTCCAGCGCATCCACGATGGTCTCCACAACCTTAGTCGCCTTGTCCTGCACCACCTTGGGGGCATAGGGGAATGTATAGGAGACGTCGGAGGCCTCAAGGAGCGGCAGGTCATTGATGGAATCTCCGATTCCGTAGAGTTTGATCTCGCCGTAGGTCTCTCTCATGTATTCACGCAGGAACTCCACGCCTTTGCCCTTGGAGCAGCCCTTAGGCGCGATGTCGATCTCAATGACATTCTGGAACGCGTTGACGCTGTCACCCCAGATCTCATTGATCTCTTTGCTCATTCTCTCCGCCTCGTCCAGGCTCTCCGTGTGGATGCTGACCTGGTGGATCAGTCCCCTGGGGCAGTCGGCGACGTTCTTGACCACATAGTACTTGCCCGGATAGTCCATGGGTGCGAATACGCAGATGTCGCCTTCCACATCGAGCGTGAATCTGTAGTTCTCGATGCCGTACTTGTCCAGGATCTCCTGCGCGACGACCGGGTCCACGCCGCGCTTTCTGATCTCGCGCAGATCCTTGTCAACGATATTGGCGCCGCTGCTGGTGATATAGAAGTCGGGTTCCACAAAGCCGGTAATAAAGGGCGTAAGGCCGCCGACCTGTCTTCCCGTGCAGAGGCCGAACAGATGGCCGGCCTTCTGGTATTCACGGATCTTCGCCACGTTCTCGGCGGGGAGCTTTCTGTCGTCCTCAGCCTTGTAAAAATACAGCGTTCCGTCAAAATCACTTGCAAATACTTTCTTCATACCTCTGGATCTCCCTTCGATCTTTGTACAGGCTTCAGACTACAAAATCATCCTTGACGGACGCCTTCATGTTCCAGATCTTCACAGCGGCAGCGCCGTTTGCCGTATAGTGGAATTCCTCTGCTGTCGGATAGCTGTGGGCTGAGAAAGTGGCTTCGCCGTCGTTGGCAAAATACTCAACAGTGCTTCTGTCCACGAAAATATCCAGTTTCCTGAGGCCGTTCTCAAGAGGCATATCCAGCACTTCGCCGATCTGCTCATTGCAGCGGTTGATCATACCGGATTTGTCAAATGTACAGACACGCTTAGCGGCGTCATAGTGCATTGTCAGGCCGCCTGTACCGTCCGCCCTGGTAAAGAGGTTGAAGTCCGCGTCTGTATCACCGAAGGTGACCTCGATCTCGCAGGCTGCGGGGAACGTTCCGTCTGCCGGCGCCTCACCGTCGCGCAGTCCGTATACGCCGCTCACAGGCGTCTGAATGAGCTTGCCGCCTTTGATACGCAGTTCTCTGGGCAGGCCCATTGTTCCTTCCCAATCCTCAGGCTCTGTGCAGTAGTGGTTGTCAGGAAGTCCGATCCAGCCGATCAGGATCGCCTTGTCGGGGTCGCCTACGTTGGAAGCGCCCTGCGCCGCATAGAAGTCGAATCCGAAATCCAGATAGCGGTAGTCGCCGTCGGGCGTAAAGGTCAGGGTGTCGTAGTCCATCGTGCCGATCAGATATACGTTGTGGTTGGTGCTCTCCGCTCTTCCGGGAAGCTTTGTATACTGAGGCGAGAAGATCAGGAGATCCTTGCCGCTGATATTGACGATGTAAGGGCACTCCCACATACCGCCAAAGCTCTCGTAACCCGGCACGTGAAGCTGTCCGGCAAAGCTCCATCCGCTCAGAAGCTCTTTGGACTTATAGATCAGGATGGTTCCCTTCTTGTCCAGCGTCTGCGCGCCGATCAGGATATAATACATATCCTTCTCTTCGTTGTAGATCACCTTGGGATCTCTCTGGTGTTCGCTGTAGTCGTCGCGGGGGCCGAACAGAGGCTCAGGGAGCTTCTCGGGATGTCCGTCCTTGCCCAGGATCGCAGCGCATGTCCAGGGAGTTCTGACCCAGTTCTCATCCCTGTGATTTCCTGTATAGAAGAAATAGAGATCATCGCCTGCGGAGATCGCGGATCCGGAGTGGGTTCCCTTGTTGTCATAATCTCTGTCAGGCGCAAGTCCTACGCCTGCATTCTTCCAATGTACAAGATCTTCACTGGTCACATGGTACCAGTATTTGAGTCCGTGCACTGCACCCCAGGGGCACCACTGATAGAAAAGATGCCATACACCCTTGTGATACGTAAATCCGTTCGGGTCGCTGGACAGACCTGTAACAGGCTGTACATGGTACTTCTGTCTATATACAGATTTCGATATTCTCTCATGGAGATCTTTGATCTCATCTGCACTATGGAGCACTCTATAGCGCTCTTCTCTACTCCATTCTCTCATTAGCAACCTCCCAAACTCGCGGCAGTTAATACAATTACTGCTAATATTTTATCACGCCAAGAGATCACAAGTCACCAAAGATATGTGCATATTTTACAAAAATAAGGTAAAATATAGAAGATTCTCTGCAAATAGTACTATGCTTTGGCTTTATAAGCCATATAGTACGCGGCGGGAACGATCAGACCGCCGCCGATGATGTTGCCGATCGTCACAGGCAGAAGATTCCCGATCAGCATCTGTCCGACAGTCACGCCCGATCCCAGCATCATGCCGAGAGGAATATAGGTCATGTTGGCGACACTGTGTTCAAATCCCGCAAAGACAAACAGCGCGATGGGGAACCAGATCCCCAGAATTTTGCCTCCGAGGTCCTTGGCCGCTGCCTGCATCCAGCAGCCCAGTACGACCAGAATATTGCAAAGGACACCGCGGATCAGGCCCTGACCGAAAGCCATAGCAGCCTTGGACTCCGCTACTGCGATGGCTCGTTCTGCAAGCGCTCCGCTGTAAAGTCCGCTGCCGGCCAGCAGCGCCGATAAGAACAGCGCGCCGATAAAATTGCCCAGATAGACCAGGATCCAGTTCTTTAAGAGCTGCTGTATCGTGATCTTTCTGTCGGCCAGCGCCAGTGTCAGAAGACAGTTGCCCGTGAACAGTTCCGCCCCGCACAGGATGACCATCATCAGTCCCGCCGGAAACAGGCTTGCTCCTACCAGTTTCCCGATCATCTGCTCTGCGCCGGTCTCCGCGCCGGTTGTCGCGATCAGAAATACGTGGGATCCGAATCCGATGTAGATCCCCGCCATGATCCCCAGGATCACCATTTTCAATGCTGAAAGGTTTCCCTTCTTTGTTCCGTTGCCGATCCAGATCTCAAGCACCTCGGCAGGTGTATGAAATGCTCCCATTCTTTCACTCCTTCATTCTCTTTATTGTGAGCCTGCGCAAGGCAGTGCTCCATTCAGCTTTTTTTCGCAAATGAAAACGCCTGCGGTAATGACCCGCAGGCGCGTTCCATTCGTCTGTACATTATACAGGCAAACATTTTGCAGTAAAAGTATGAATTTTAAGAATATTCGGATCTTTTTGGCTTTTTTCGATCTTCATGCCGCGTTCTTACGCCCGCAGAACTGTGCGCTCCGCTTAGGAAAGTGCAGCTGTGATGATCGCCATGGAATAAACCTCGATCGCGTTGCAGCCGCGGGAGAGGTCGTTGATCTGTGCGTTGAGACCCAGAAGGATGGGGCCATAGGCCTCGAACTGACCCATACGCTGAGCGATCTTGTAGCCAAGGTTTCCTGCGTTGATATCAGGGAAGATAAATGTGTTGGCGTAACCTGCGACCTTAGATCCGGGCATCTTCTGCTGGCCTACGCGGGGAGAAACTGCCGCGTCAAACTGCATCTCGCCGTCGATCGGGATATTGGGATATTTAGCCTTTGCTTTCTTAGTCGCGTTCTGTACCTTTGTAACAGAAGGATCCTTAGCAGAACCTGCTGTGGAGAAGGAAAGGAAAGCGACCTTGGGATCGATACCGAAAACTCTCGCGCACTCAGCGGTCTCGCCGCAGATCTCAACCAGATCATCCTCGGAAGGATTGATGTTGATCGCGCAGTCGCCCATAGCAATGACTTCTCTGCCGCCGGTTGCCGCTGCACGGACCAGAATGAAGCAGGAAGATACGATGCTGTTGCCGGGTTTCGTCTTAATGATCTGCAGAGCAGGACGAACGGTATCGGCTGTGGAATAAGTTGCGCCGCCGAGCAGGCAGTCCGCAATGCCCATCTTTACCAGCATGGTTCCGAAATAGTTAGGCTGTGCAAGGATCGGTCTTGCCTTCTCAGGGGTCATGCCTTTGCTCTTTCTGAGCTCGCAGAATACATCTACCATCTCTTCGAAGCGGTCATAGTCGTTGGGATCGATGATCTGTGCGCCGCGGATATTGTAGCCTTCCTCTTCTGCAGCTGCATAAATCTCATCTTTATTGCCTACCAGGATAGGTGTAAGGAAAGTTCCTGCCAGGAGACGGGAAGCCGCCTCAAGGATTCTTGCGTCTGTACCCTCTGTGAAGACAATTGTCTTGGGATTCTTTTTGAGCTTCTGAATCATTCCGCCAAAGCCATAAGCACTCATGTAAATTACCTCCTAATGTAAATAGTAAAATCATCCTTGCAACCAATATATCACAAAAACGAAGCAAATAATCAGTTCAATTGTTTAATCTTTAAGACAATTGTAAAAGTTAATTTTTTGACAAAATACACAAGCTTCAATCTGCGCTTTTTGGCAAACAGTAGTCTCTTCATCACTTTTATGATATACTGCAATGAAGCGCTTAAAGCATCTGCGCATTGAATAGGAGGTTTATTATGAAGATCAGCGATATACTCAGGGATCAGCCTGTCACCATTTCCATGGAAGTTTTTCCGCCCAAAACCGATGTGAAGCTCGAATCGGTTCGGGAAAGCGTGCGTGAGATCTCCCGCCTTCACCCTTCCTTTGTCAGCTGTACTTACGGAGCCGGCGGCGGGACCAGCCGTTATACCGTCGAGATCGCGCAGGATATCATGGCGGAAGGAGTCGCTTCTATGGCCCATCTGACCTGCATCAGCTCCACAAGGGACAGTGTGCGCGACCAGATCCGGAAGATCAAGGCTGCCGGTATTGAGAATATCCTGGCACTCAGGGGAGATATCCCTGCGGGAATGGATTTTCCCAGCCCCCACCACTACGAGCACGCGATCCAGCTGGTCGAGCAGATCCGCGCCGAGTATCCCGAGGCCTGCATTGGCGGCGCCTGCTATCCCGAGAAGCATCCGGACGCATTCAACAAGGATGAGGATATCAGGCATATCAAAGAGAAGGTGGACGCGGGCTGCGATTTTCTGACCACGCAGATGTTCTTTAATAATTCAATTTATTACAATTATCTCTACCGTCTGCGGGAAGCCGGTGTGACTGTACCCATTCTTGCGGGTATCATGCCTGTGACCAGCCGCCGGCAGATGGAGCGCTCGATCCAGTTGTCAGGATGTGTCATTCCGCCGGAACTTACCGCGCTGGCTGACCGTTTTGGGGACTCTCCCGCTGCCATGCAGCAGGCCGGCATTCTCTATGCCTCCCACCAGATCATTGACCTGATCGCAAACGGCTGCGGCCACATTCACGTCTATACAATGAATAAGCCGGAAGTGGCTGCCGGGATCCTGAATAATCTTAAAGGCATTATTTAAACCTGTATTCCGACTGTTCGGACCATATTTAAATTAAAAATCCCCCATTCGGGGGATTTTTTGTATGCCCCCAAATGAGGGAACCTATGCTGCAGTTATGGATTTATTCTCTTCTCAACGCGTCGATCGGATTGAGGTTGGCTGCCTGTACAGACGGCAAAAATCCAAAGATCACACCGATCGCCATGGAGAACAGAACGCTCAGGATGATGGCCGGAATACTGATCGCAACAGGCGTACCCGCCGCGCGGGAAATGACTTCCGCCAATATGATGCCCGAGATCACACCGATCACGCCGCCCAGGCTTGTAAGTACGACCGCCTCAGTGAGAAACTGTGCCAGGATCCGGTTGTTTCTGGCGCCGAGTGCCTTTTTGAGACCGATCTCATTGGTTCTCTCTGTCACAGATACCAGCATGATGTTCATTACGCCGATACCTCCGACCAGCAGCGCTATGCTGGCGATCCAGATCAAAAGACTGTTGGTACTGTTGGCGAGTTCCTGCTTGTTGCGCGCCTTTTCCAGAAGGTCTTCCGCTTTGTAGGTGATGACTTCCTCTCCCTCTCCGGCAGTTCCGGAGACCGATTTTTTCATGATCTTTTCGACCGCTTTTCCCATTTCGCTCATCTTCTCGGTGGAGACAGCTCTGGCCACGCAGTTCTGCGGCTCATCGTAGTTGTACACGATCGGCCAGTCTGCGTCCGGGATGAGGACCATTCCGTACTCCTCCCGGTTGTAGGTCTCATAATCGCTGATCGACTCGATGACAGGCTGGAATTGATCCGATTTTTTGATCAGGCCGACTACCGTAAACGGCTCTCCCCTGATCTCCACAACGCGTCCCACCGCCTCTGTATCCGGAAAGAGCAGATCGGCTGCCCTTTCGTCCAGGAGAGCGACTTTATGAAACGCTTTGTAATCCTGATCCAGGAAGCTTCTTCCCTTGTAGGCGATATATCCGACCGTCGACAGATAGTGGGGATCGATCCCGAACAGGCTTCCGCCGGATAAAGAGTTGCTGCCCGCGCTGATGCTCTCCGCGTAACTTCTCTTGAGGTAGAAAGAAGCATCCTCCACTGAGTCCAGCTCAAGGATCTCCTTTTTCTGCGATTCCGTGACAGGGATCACGTTAGAAGGAACACCCGCGTCCATCCAGTATTCGGACTCTCCCTGCCTGAGGGAAACCGTCACGTTGTTATTGCCTGCGCCGATCAGGTTCCGCATGATCTGTTCATTGGTCCCCTTGATGGTGGAGACGATCGCGATGATCGACGCGATTCCGATGATCACGCCCAGCATAGTGAGAAAGGAACGCAATCTGTGAGACCAGATTCCTTTCAGCGCGAGCCTGATGTTTTCACTCATTACATACTCCTTCAGTCTTAAGGCGCAGAAGCGCCATATCATTCATACAGTTCGGAGACGGAACCCTCTCTGGTCCTGGCCCCCTCCCTGACATTCTTTCCGTAAGGGAACGCGATCCAGTCTGAATCACTGAGGCCGGAAAGAATTTCATAACCGCTGTCGCTCAGATTACCGGTCTCAATATACTGCTTGGTGAGCTTGTCGTTGTCTCCCCGCTTATATACATATTTCCGGTTGCCCTCTTCACGAACGAAAGCCTTGGCAATGGTCATTGCCGCGGTACTGCCTCCTTCCGGATTGCCGCCCGCCATATAGGATACTTCTACCCACTCACCGTTTTCAATTTCCGCTCCGGCGTCCAGGATACTGGCCGTGAAGGGATAATAAGTCTCGGAATTGTCATCAAACATGCCGGTACTGTCCGGATAGGGTGAAATATTCTTGATCTCAGCCTCATACTGACCGCCTGTCTGCCAGGAAGTGACCAGCACTTTGTCGCCTTCTTTGATAGTCCCGAATTTGCTCTCTTTGATGCCGCTCCGGACGAACAGTCCCTCGGAGCCGGACAGCACCAGAAAAGCGCTTCCGTCTGTGGGCGGCGACGCGGGATCACCGACAGTCATGATCACACCGTCCATATTGGCTGTAACGACGCCTTTGTCCAGTGCGTTTTCTCCTTTGTCGATCTTGATCTCGGACTCTCTGATACTCAGTTTGAGATCCCGCAGCTCGTCTCTGGCTTCACGCCTTGCGTCTTCAAGCTCTTCGCTTGTATATTCCATGTCGTCCGAAAGCAGTGTTCCGGCGCCTTGTTTGTTATCGTCTGAGGGACTCGGTGCCGTGGAAGGATTTGCCTCTCCTTCTTCCGCGTCGCTTCCGTCTTCTGTCTGGTTTCCGGGGTCAGAACTGCTGCTGCCGCCGTCATTGCTGCCGCCGGTCTCCTGGCCTTCGTTTCCGCCGGTCTCCTGGCCCTGGCCGCTTCCGCTGTCCTGACCTTCGTTTTCTCCGGTCTCCTGACCGGCGTTTCCGCTGCCCTGATCGTCATCTCCACCGTCAGCGGGTTGATCACTGCTGCCGCTTCCCTGCTCGCCGCTGCCGCCGGTATCCTGGCCCTGACTGCTTCCGCCGCCCTGGCCTTCGCCGCCGCCCTGACCGTCTCCGCCGGTTCCCGGCTCATCAGGATCCTCCTTGGGATGTGAGTCCAGATAGTCCTGCAGAATATCCGTCAGTTCTTCGCCTCTTTGTTCAAGGATCTTCTGCATAAAGACGCGCAGCTGGTCCTGGTCCAATTTCAGTACGATCTCACCGATTGCGTCGGTTCCGATCTCGCGGACCTGCTCTTCGGAGAGTTTTCCGATCAGTGCCGCGATCATTTCCGCATCCAGTGCGTGTACCTGCTCTTCCGAGAGCCCGGAAAGAAGTGCCGTCAGGAATGCTGCCGTCGCCTCTTCATCGACACCCTCAAGCCTCTCCGGTGTCAGAGCCTGCGAGAGGCTTCTGAACAGGATCGCAAGCGTCTCTTCATCCAGAAGTGCTGCCGCCGCGGAGAGTTCCTCCTGGTCTTCTTTGCTGAGTTCATTGATCATGGACGCCAGAAGTTCACCGCGCTCTTTGCGCTTTTCTTCCTTCTCCGAAGTGATCATCAGCTTATCCAGCATGACCGCAAGCCACTGCCCGCGCTCGTCCTCCGGCACGTCCTTGAGGATCTTTCGAAGAAGCGCCGCCATTTCCGCGGGCTCATTCATCGCCGCATAGCTTGTCTTTCCTGTTGTGAGATCCACATCGATACTATAGCGGGGATTCATGAGCATAACATCGCTGATCCACGATTTGAGAAGATTCATCCCCTTGTCTCTCACTTCCAGCGCTATGTAGAGGTGCTTCATTTTTCTTGTTTTGGCCTTTTTCTGCCATTTTTTGATGAAGTCCTTCGTGATCGTGACAGAGTTTCCTTTGCATAAGAACACATAAGGATATTCCTCGGTTCCCAGCATCTCATCCTCGGGATCATCGTATACGGGTTTTGCATCAGCTTTGAGGACTTTTTCATAGACCTCGGCTTTCTTCATCTGTTCTTCCGCCTCATATTCCCCGAAATCCCCGATAAACCCGAAGTCTCCGTCAGAGACCGGGGATTTGGCCTGAAGCTTTCGCAGGTTTTCCTCAGCCACCTGGACCTGAAGGAGAAGCTTCTCGTAATTGATCTTCTCTTTTTCCAGGCTCAGTTTCGTGCTGGTAGTGTCATACCGCATGAGCACATCGCCTTTGTGGACGGACTGTCCCTCAGCGACCAGTACTTCCTCGACCACTTCCGTATCCGACAGATAGACGTCCTGCTCGGCGTCGGTCGTGATCATACCTGCCACACTGTTCTGCCAGTCCAGATACTCTCCGTAGTTGAGTTCCGATGCCCTGACGACCATGACCGTGGATGAAGTAGTCGCCCGCACAGCGGCAGCTATGCCAAAAACCGCAGCAGCACCGAGGATCAGTGCAAGCACAGCTGCTGTGATCTTTTTGTTATTCTCGATCAGTTTCTTCACTTTCCGTTTTCCTCCGGATCTCCCAGTTTTCCGTCGCGGATCTCCACCTTTTTGCCGGCCCGCGACGCGATACCTCTGTCATGGGTGATGATCAGTACTGTCACACCTTCCCGGTTGAGTTCTTCAAACAGATCCATGACCTGTTCCCCTGTGCGTGAATCCAGAGCTCCTGTGGGCTCATCCGCCAGTACAATACTGGGATTATTCACCAGCGCTCTCGCGATTGCTACCCTCTGCTTCTGCCCGCCTGACAGCTGATTGGGGAAAAAGTCCATTCTGTCATGAAGTCCTACCCTTGCAAGCGCTTCTTCGGCTCTTTGTCTTCTTTCTTTTCTCGGAATATTGGCGTAGGTCAGAGGAAGTTCCACATTTTCAAGCGCCGTCTGTCCTCCCAGAAGCTGAAAGTTCTGGAAAACAAATCCGATCTTCTCCAGCCGGAGGTCTGCCAGCTCATTGGCAGTAAGGCTCTCGACTTCCCTTCCGTCGATCAGGAGCTTCCCGCTTGTCGGTGTGTCCAGACAGCCGATCAGATTCATCAGTGTCGACTTGCCGGAGCCCGAAGGCCCTATTATAGCTGTATAATCGCCCTCACACACTGTAAAGTTAATATTTGTAAGTGCCGGGACTTCGATATTGCCCTGTAAATAGGTCTTGCATACGTCCCTGCATTCTACGATCTTTCTCATTGTCAGTCTCCGGATTCCAATCCTATACCTGTTTCAGCATTTGCGCCGCCTGTCTCCAGCCCGGTGCCTTCGCCTTCCCCTTCAGAACTGCCAAGACCTTCGCCTTCCCCTTCAGAACCGCCAAAACCTTCGCCGTCTTCCAAAGAACCTTCAAAGGAGCCGCCGGCGCCTTCCTCATAGCCTTCCATATCGCCTTCGTATCCTTCTTCCATACCTTCTTCGTACACGTCTTCCGTCTCCTCTGCCGGTTTTTCGCTCATCGGCAGTGTCTTCATACCCTCCTTCAGGCCCTCTTCCGGCATGCAGATGGAATCTTCGATCGTCAGGCCTTCCGTGATCCTGACCTTTCCGATCTCTTCACGGGTCTCACCGACCGCAACTTCCTGCTTTCTGAGTCTTCCGTTTACATCCTTCCATACAAAAGGATGGTCCGGATCGCTCTGATCCACCATGAAGCTGCCGATCCAGATGCTGCCGGCTTCCTCCTCATTTTCCTGTCCCAGATCCGGCTCCACGTAGACGTGCTGTCCCATGATCAGGCCGTCGCTCTTTTCCAGTTCTACATAAAACGGATAATTCGAGCTCCGGGAAGAGCTGTCTCCTCCGCTGTATCCGTACATTCCGCTGTTCGAATTTTCAGGATTCTCTGTGTCGATCTTGGTCACTTTTCCTTTCCAGGTCCTGTCATCAACCCTGGAGTGGACCAGTACATCAGCGTCCACATACAGTTCGCCTATATTCTGTTCATTGACCGTGCCCTTGACCCGGTAATTGCCGACTTTCATCACAGTAATGAAGTTGTTCTCCTCATTGCTGTCATTGGAATTGCTTCCATCGTTGATCTTCTTGACAATACCGCTGATCCCGCTTTTTACTTCCGCATTATCAATATTACTTTTCAGCTTTTCGATCTCTGCCTCTTTGATCTGAATATCGAGCTCCTTGTCTTTGAGCGTCAGATTCTGCTCCTTGATCTGAATCGTATAGTTGGCCTGTTCCGATGAGGAAGCGCTCCTTTTCTCCTTCTCGAGCTGCGTGATCGTTTCCTGCGTGCTCTGGTACTCATTATTGAGTCTCTCCAGATCGATCTCTGCCTGCTGCAGCTCTTCCTCGTACTTGTCCGTACTATAAACAAAGAGGACTTCGCCCTCTTCGACCTCGTCGCCTTCAGATACCAGGATCTCTTCGATATCAACTTCACTGTTTTTGGCAACCGACCAGGTTCCCTGCGGCTCGATCACGCCGGAAAACCGGTTGACCATGCCGAGCGAAGCATTTCTCCCGGTCAGGTTGGCAACCGTCTCTACATAAGCGGTATCATCTGTACCGCTGTCCGCTCTGCGGGAGCGCACAAATAGTATAACAGCTGCAAGGATGATGATAACCGCTGCTGAAAGGATCCACTTTTTATGTTTTGACCAAATCTCACTCATATTGTCTGTGCTCCATTATTATTAAGATCATTCCTGTCACGGTGATGAATTCCGACTTTTCATTATAGTCACTTGTCAGCTAAAAGTATAGCTTCATTTTATTAAAATAATGTGAAAAGCAGCAACAAAAAAACTCCCGTGAGTTCCTCACGGGAGTATATACGTATGAACTGTCAGTTTTCCACGATCCGGATCGTATCAATGACCTGATCCTCGTATGGCCTGTTGTTCCATCTGCTCGTGGGAACACTGGCGATCCTGTCCACAACGTCCATTCCGCTCACGACTCTGCCGAAAGCAGCATACTGTCCGTCCAGATAATCCGCGTCCGCATGCATGATGAAGAACTGGCTTCCGGCACTGTTGGGATCCTGCGCGCGGGCCATGCTGATCACGCCCCGCGTGTGGCCGATCGGATTGTTCCATCCATTCGCCGCAAACTCGCCTTTGATGTGCCAGCCGGGACCGCCCATGCCGGTCCCCTCGGGATCGCCGCCCTGGATCATGAACCCGGGAATGATCCTGTGGAAGATCAGGCCGTCGTAGAATCCTTCCCTGACCAGTTTCTCAAAATTCTCTACTGTGATCGGAGCCGCCGCCTTGTCAAGTTCCAGGTCTATAATGCCTCCGTCTTTCATTGTAATACGTATCATATGGATCAGCTCCTTTTCACAAATGTCTGCAGACCTTAACGGCCTGCAGACGGTCTGTCATATCTGTCAGTTCAAATTTACAATAACTGCACGTTTGTCCAGCTCCGCATGTCTCTTGACTGCGGTCATGCGGGAATAGCGGGCAGCGCCTTCCGGCTTCTCAGGGTCGTTAAACACCAGTTCATTGGGCTCGCTCCCGATCAGCAGCATGCATTCCGTCCCGCTGATCCAGCGCACAGTCTTTCCGTCTTTGCAGGTCCAGCTGACGCCGGGATGGGTCGGTTTCATGCCTTCACTGGCCCAGTACAGGACCGGAACTCCCTTCGAAATCCCTTCTGTCAACAGTTCTTCCGTCGATCTGCCTGTCGCATTGACAGCCTTATAAGGCAGTCCTTTCTGCAGAAAGCAGCTGTTGAGCGCCTTGACTATAACTTCGGGATAACAGCCAAACGAATTTTTATCATAGGGGCTGCCGGCGAACAGGACGTCCGGATCCGGGCCTGTCAGCTGTCCGTCTTTGCGGCGCATCTGTCCCTGCGGCAGGAAAAAGTCTACAAACTCGTTCATGGAGATCCTGATCCCCAGATAGCGAAGCAGCATTACCGCGCTCAGGCATTCATCTCCACAGGGGCATTCATCCGTCAGTTCCATATGCGGGACTCTCAGTATAGTTCCCACGATCTCCTCCTTTGATCAGTTGGACGAGCCTAAATGCTTCTGATAAAAAGCATTGATCTTGTCGTAAGTGTCGTCATTTATATCATGTTCGATCCTGCAGGCTTCCTCCGAAGCAGTCTCCTGATCGACGCCGATCGCCATCAGCACCTTTTCCAGAAGTTTGTGGCGGGAATAGATCCTCTGAGCGATCTCTTCTCCTCTCTCCGTAAGTGTTATATACCCGTTCAGGTCCATCTCCACAAAGCCCTCTGTGCGAAGTTTCTTCATCGCGATACTGATGCTGGGCTTGGAATAGTTCATCTCATTGACAATGTCAATCGATCTGACGTTTCCGTTTCTCTCCCGCAGGATCAGTATATTTTCCAGATAATCCTCTGCAGATTCATGGCTTTTCTTCATGCTGCACCACCTTATAAGGAAAATTCAAAGACAATTGCGCCATATGCCGGAAGATCAAACTCGATATACTGGTCTCTGTGATCACATTCACCCTTCTTTGCCCTGAGAACTTCGGGAACGCTTGTCTCTCCGGAGCCGCCGAATACCAGATCCGTGCTGTTGAGCAGAAGCTTGTACTGTTTGCGTACCGGCACACCCACTCTGTAACCTTCACGTTTCACGGGCGTCATATTCAGGACGAACAGAAGGCTCTTCTTCTGGGAAGGGCACTTGCGGAAGAAGGAATAAATACTTCTGTCCGCGTCATCGGCGTTGATCCACTCAAAGCCTGACCAATCATCATCGATCTCATAGAGGCACTTGTGGCTTCTGTAGATCTCCAGCAGTCTCTGCACATAGTACTTAAGGCCGATGTTGAGATAGTTGTCGTCCTTGCCTTCC
>CADCIK010000015.1 GCA_902801415.1 uncultured Lachnospiraceae bacterium | reverse complement strand
GTCTCCTGTACCTGCTCGGCATAGCTTTGCTCCACGATCCGGTCAAAAGCGTGCAGGCGCTCCATGAAGGACGGTACCAGGACAGCGCTGACCAGCATGTTGATCCCCGCCCAATAAGCTATGGTCAGGATCAGAACTGCAAATATGAAGTTCCTGCGTGTGTGTTTCTTTTTCATTTCTTCATTATACAAAAAAGAGGCCATCCAAAGGATGACCTCTTTGTGAACATTCATCTATCTCAGTTTTCCAGTTCCAGGATCTCGCCATTCTGTACTTTGGCCTTGATCGTTGATCCCGTTTCCACCTGCTGCCACAGGTCGTAGGGGATCTTATAAGTGTGGCCGCCGGAGATGATCCAGTATCGCTCGATCCGCTCGATCTCCCGCTCTGTCTCCGGAAGATCCAGATCCGCGAAATAGGGCTCCGTATCCGCGCCTTCCGTGACCTCGTCCCGGTCGAACTTCCATTTCATAACTCTGTAATAATACTTGGTCTCATAGACCGGAACAGATACGTAGACCGGTTCCTGGTAGGTCTCTGTGTGATACTCTGTCCGGTAGCGGGGAACCTGATGCTCGATCTCCTCGAAGTGCCCGTTGCCCAGGTCCTTGTATTCGACCTCTGTGTCATAGCCGTCAAAGACCTCCTCGGCGACCTCCCTCTCCACTGTCTCGTAGTGATCGAGGACCTGATCGTATCTGTACACCTCCTGCTTGCTCGTGACGTCCCAGGCATCTTCCGGCAAGTTCCAGCTGCTCTCCTGCACCTCCTGATAGCGCTCGATCGAGATAGTCCGTTCCCAGGTCTTGGAATCAACCTGCAGGCCCTTGGTCTTGGGCATCATCATGAAGATCAGAAGCGCCAATGCCGCCGCGATGCCAAGCAGCAAAGGAAGCCTGCTTCTTCCGCCGGACCGGGTGGTCTGAGGCTTCTCCGAATTGAGCTTCTCCTTCAGCTCCTGCTCCTTCTTCTTCTCGGCCTCCTTGTTCTGGAAGTAGTTGAGTTCACTGTCTTCCCGCGACGCGCCGCATGCCGAGCAGAATTTGTTTTCATCCGGATTGAGCGTATTGCAGTAGGAGCAAAGCCAGTCCGGATTCTTATTGACCTTGTCCGGGTCCTCCACATAGTGCTTGGGACCGGCCATATAAAACGTGATGTCTTTTCCGCGGGGCTTTCCGCAGTGCGGGCAGATCTTGATCTCACCGGAGATCCGGTCCGCGCCGCAGTAGTCGCAGTCCCAGCAGCCAACCACAATTTTTCCCATATGTCACTCCAATCGTGAAACTGTAAAGACCGGCGCCGGATGCGCCAGTCAGAATGCCATCTATATTGTACCATTATTGAAGCCGTTTGGCACAGAAGATTACATCCGCTTTATAATTCTGCCTGGTGCGCGATGACAGGGTTCCCCTTCGGTCACGGCCAAATACATCTCAAATTTCAGACTTTTTTAATAAATTCGCCGATTGCTATGGAAAAATCGGGGATTCTCTGTTATCATACGCCCGTAAATTATTTCAATATGGGATGCTATGTCCCAATAAAGAAAGGGGAAAGTTCTATGGAACAGTTCTTTAAACTGAAGGAACATGGCACGGATGTCAAAACAGAGCTGGCAGCCGGCCTTACAACCTTCATGACAATGGCCTATATCCTGGCCGTAAACCCTGGCATTCTCAGTGCTTCCGGAATGGACGCAGGCGCGATCTTCACAGCGACCGCCCTGGCCTCCGCCATTGCTTCTTTCCTGATGGCGTTTATGGCAAATCTCCCGTTCGTTCTTTCCGCCGGAATGGGCCTGAATGCGTACTTCGCATACACGGTTGTTCAAGGAATGGGATATTCCTGGCAGATGGCTCTGACAGCTGTCTTTGCTGAAGGTCTGATCTTTATCATCCTCTCCCTGACCAATGTCAGAGAGGCGATCTTCAACGCGATCCCTGCAACACTTAAGATCGCGGTTTCCGTCGGTATCGGCCTTTTCATCACATTCATCGGCCTGCAGAATGCACATATCGTTGTGGACAGCTCCACTCTGGTCTCTGTATTCTCTTTCAGCGGATCGATCGAAAACGGCACATTCAACTCTGAAGGAATCACTGTTCTTCTCGCGATCCTCGGCATCCTGATCACCGCGATCCTGATGCTCCGCAACGTGAAGGGAGCGATCCTTCTGGGAATCATCGCGACCTGGGTTCTCGGCATTATCTGCCAGCTCGTCGGTATCTATGTTCCTAATCCCGACGCAGGCTTCTACAGCGTGATCCCGAGCGGCATTGTTTCCATGCCCGCTTCCATCGCACCTACACTGTTCAAGCTGGACTTCAAGAGTGTCCTGAGCGTTGACTTCATCGTCGTTATGTTCGCATTCCTGTTCGTCGACATGTTCGATACACTCGGAACCCTGATCGGCTGCGCATCCAAGGCAGAACTTCTTGATGAAGAAGGAAAGCTCCCCGGAATCAAAGGCGCCCTTCTCTCCGACGCGATCGGCACAATGTGCGGCGCATGCCTGGGAACCTCCACGATCACAACATTCGTTGAATCCGCTTCCGGTATCGCAGAAGGCGGACGTACAGGTCTGACCGCGATCTCCTCCGGTTTCCTGTTCCTGCTCGCTCTGTTCTTCTCTCCCCTGTTCCTGACGATCCCGTCCTTCGCCACTGCTCCGGCTCTGGTCATGGTCGGTTTCCTCATGATGCAGCAGGTCAGCAAGATCGAATGGGAAAACATCCTTGAGGCGATTCCCGCATTCATCTGCATCTTCGCAATGGCGTTTATGTACTCCATCTCCGAAGGTATCTGCTTCGGTATCATCTCTTACACGATCCTGAACATTGCAGCAGGCAAGGCTAAGCAGGTCACACCTCTTATGTATGTGCTGACGATCGTGTTTATCCTCAAGTACGTCCTGATCTGATGAACAGTATTGATACAGTTCAGAGTTCAAATTGAACAGAAATATGGCGCATATCCTGAACAGGATATGCGCCTTTTCATTTTCCATATTAACTTGTTCTTATCTCTTCTTTCCGATGTGCTCTCTTTGGACCGGGATCAGAACTCCACTGTCTCAGGAGCTGCCGTAAAGGAGCTGAAAGTTGCTTTCGCGTTCTTGAAATACAGAACCTCTGTATTGCTGTCTGCGGGATCATACATAGCGCGAAGGCTCGGATATGCGTCCAGCATGGACTTCTTGGGCTCAATGCGGTCGTCATCCACAAGCTCTCCGGCAACACGAAGCCACACGCCATCCTTGAAAGCGCAGATCTCAGCCTTGGGATTTGCCGCCAGCTGTTTGGCTACGTCCTTGGCCCTTCCGGTCTGGATGTAAAGCTTGTCCTCAAAGATATGGATCGTGCCGAACGGTCTTACGCGGGGCTGGTCGCCGTCCACAGTTGCCAGGTAGTAAGTCTGGGCATCCTTGATAAAGCTGCATACTCTTTCCATTGCTGTCATTTTGTGTTCCTCCTGTTTATTAAACTCATTAGTATTTTGTATCCGATAAGAATGATCCGTTCATCTGAGCTCATTCAAAAGCGTGAATCCCAGGATCATCGCGCCGCCCAGAAGCTGCCAGCCGTTCATGGGCTCGTGCAGCACCAGAACAGAAAGGATGACCGCCAGAAGCGGATCGATATAGCTCAGTACAGCCGCTTCCTGTCCCGGCACATGCTGCAGCGACGAAAAGTACATGCAGTACGCTGCGCCTGTGTGCAAAAGGCCTACGATCAGAAGAAGGACCCATCCGGAAGTATTGAGGCCGCCCAAATGGATCCCGCCGGTGAGCAGAACATACGGGAACAGGGTGACGACTGCTGCCACAAACTGCAGAAAAGTCCGCTGGATTCCGGCCACGTTCCGAATGAACTTGTTGAGCAGCACCACGGAAGCATACAGAACAGCCGCGCCCAGCCCAAAGAGAATGCCGATATGATCGGTTCCGTTTCCGCTCATTCCGCCTGCACCGTCGCCGCCTTTGAGCGTGATCAGCAGAATACCGGCTGTTGACATAACAAAGCACAATGTTTTGAACGGGGTTAATGCTTCATGAAACGCGAACGTACTCACCAGGGTGATCAGGACCGGCGCCGCATAATAGCTCAGCGTGGCCATCGAAATGGTGGTGTACTTGTAGGCCTCAAACAAAAGGATCCAGTTGAAGCCCATAGCAATACCGGACGCGGCCAGCAGCAGGATTTCTCTGCGCATGCCCTTGATCTGCAGTTTCTGTCCTGTCGCAAGAAGATATGATCCGATCGCCAGAACCGCGAGTACAGCCCTGTAGAGCGCGGTCTCGCTGGATGGAAGGGCAATGCCCCTCACAAAGAGTCCGATCGTGCCGAAGATGGCCATAGACAGGCCGATCAGCAGTCTGGACCGGTTAACAATGCTGCTCATATCATTTCCTCAATTTCCCCATCGCTGTATCCGAGCCCCCGCAATATCTCAAACGTATGGTGGCCTTCCGGATAGCCCGCGTGCCGATACTGCACCGGACTCCCGGACAAGTGAATGGGGCAGCCCATCTGCGTGATCCTGATCCCTTCCGTCAGAGGAATTTCTACAGAGGGCCACATGCCGCGGCTTTTCAGGTGTTCATCCTCAGAGACTTCCTCCAGGTTCAAGACAGGCTCTACGCAGGCATCTGATTTCGAAAAGACTTCTGTCCACTCCTCGCGGGTTTTGGAACGGAAGATCCGGATCAGCTCTTTTTTGACCATTGGTGTGTCTGTGCGGAGGATCTTGCCGTCTCGCCATTCCGGATGACCGACGCCGTCGCAAAGCGCAGCCCAGAACTTGGGTTCCAGGGAGCCGACACTCATATATCCGCCGTCCGAGGTCTCGTAGAAGTCATAAATTCCGCCGCCGTTTAAGAGACCGCTCTCTCTGGCGGGCACATTGCCGCCGGCAAACAGGCTCGCGCCGTCCATAGAATTGAAGGGCACAATGCTGTCCTGCATGGAGACGTCAATGTACTGGCCTTTTCCGGTGCGCTCGCGGTAAATGATCGCCGCCAGAATGCTTGTGACAGCGTTCATAGAGCCGCCGGCCACATCGGCGATCTGGAAGTTGTAAAGGCTGGGACCGCCCTTTTTGCGGCCTGCGGAGGCCGCGATCCCAGATCTCGCAATATAGTTGATGTCATGTCCTGCCCTTAGGGAAAGCGGACCGTCCTGGCCATAGCCGGTTATAGAGCAGTAGATGATCCGCGGGTTGATCTCACGCAGCTGCTCATAGGAAAGGCCAAGCTTCTTCATGACGCCCGGGCGGAACTGCTCAACGATGATATCGTACTCCATGATCAGTTTCCGGACCGCTTCAACCGCCGCAGGTTTCTTGAGATTGAGATGAATGGTCTTCTTGCCGCGGCCGAGCCAGGCCTGAGCGCCGGTGACCTGCGCGCCTTCGATCACGGGAGGCCAGTTGACCACCAGATCATATTTGTCCTTGCTGCTGACTTTGAGCACTTCCGCGCCCAGGTCCGCCAGCGTCATCGTAGCGTAGGGACCGGGAAGAAGTGTGCTGAAATCCAATACTTTATAGCCGTCCAGTGCTCCCATAGATGTCTCCTTGTATTGTTTGTGATCCGTTTTACCGGAGGGTTACCCTTCGGTCGCGCCTGCTTCTATCGAGCAGAAGCCCTTCGGCCATCACGCCCAGATCTCATGCCCTTTGCCGGATCCGATCTCGAAGTGATATTTGACAATGCCCAGATCCACCTTGGCGTAGGGACCGAATCCCGCTTTCGCAGATACCTTGTCCCACTCCTTTTGAAGGTAGAACTTCTGCTGGTTCATGGCAGTGGGGGCCAGGATCGCTGCCCTGACGCCGTTTTTGAACCATGCCGGCGAATCCGCATTTACACTGCTGACAAGACCGGCCTTTTTGGACTTGTGTTCTTTGCCGTCGTCCAGTCCGTATCCGATGGCGATGACGATCACAAGCTTCTCATCGTCCAGGATCTCAAAAGCTTCCGGGATCTTTTTGTAGGTGGCGCCGACCCAGCAGGTGCGAAGGCCCATGCGCTGCGCCTCCAGAACGATCTTTTCGCCATAGTAGCCGCACAGCTCGTCAAGTTTCTCAAGGCGGCGCCTGCCGGCCATGACAATATAATTGCGCACTCCGCTGAAATGACCGTAGCGCGCCAATCTGCTCTGAAATGCCTTGGGCTCATCCGTCACAAGCTGAATGTGAAGGCCGCTCTCCTCATTGCACTCTTTGATCAGCGCTTCCAGCTTCTCCAGCTCCTCGCCTGTGATGGGCCTGTCGTCATATGCTCTGACAGAATGTCTCTGCTGTATTGCTTCTCTGATATCCATGATCATCCTCATTTCGGAGCACCATAACAGTTCGCGGTCATCTGCGGCGCTCCCGTGCAGACGACCCTATGAGCAGCAAATCCTGTAATTCAGTATAGCACAATGTGACCGCAGGGTAACCCTGCGGTCGCAGCCCTGCGCTCACAACGAGGACCGCAGATGTAGAAGCCCTGTCTGAGACAGGGCTTCCGTTCTACAAATGACATGATCAAAGGGGCGCCTTTCAGGTCCCAGATCCATGCATTTAGTCACACTGCATGACAGCGACCTTCATGGACCTGACATATTCGCCCACGTAAGGCGCCGCGTCCTTCCCGTACCGGGCCAGGATCTTGATGATCGCCGACCCGACGATCGCTCCGTCGGAGACCGATGCCATTTTCCGCGCCTGCTCCGGCGTCGAGATGCCGAATCCGATGGCGCACGGGATCTCTGTGTTTTGGCGCACCACCCTGACGATCGCGTCCAGATCCGTTGTGATCTCGGTTCTTGTGCCGGTCACGCCGAGACTCGACACAATGTACAGGAATCCTTCCGCTTCCGCGGCGATCATGGAAATGCGCTCCCGGGAAGTCGGAGCGATCAGTGAGATCAGGTCCACGCCGTATTGCCTGCAAAGCGGCAGGAACTCCCCCTTCTCCTCGAACGGCAGATCCGGCAGGATCAGCCCGTCGATCCCGATCTCGCGGCAGGTCGCAATGAACTTCTCCGCGCCGTAAGAAAAGACGACGTTGGCGTAGGTCATGAAGACCATCGGCACAGTCACATCTGTCCGCAGCTGACGCACCAGGTCAAAAATCTGATCGGTCCGAACGCCTCCCGACAGCGCGCGCAGATTGGCGCCCTGGATGACAGGTCCTTCCGCCGTTGGATCCGAAAACGGGATCCCCAGCTCGATCAGGTCCGCTCCGTTCGCAACAGCGGTGCGGACGACCGCCGCCGTTGTCGCAAGATCAGGATCACCGCAGGTGATGAAGGGAATAAACGCTTTTCCGTTTTCAAACGCTTTATGGATATTACTCATGCAGGTCCTCCCCTCTGTATCTCGCGATCGCGGCGCAGTCCTTATCGCCTCTTCCGGAGAGTGTGATGACAATGACCTGATCCGGAGACATTCCGGGCGCGATCTTCATCGCGTGAGCCACAGCGTGCGCCGACTCAATGGCCGGAATGATCCCCTCTGTGCGGGCCAGATACTCGAAGGCGTCCACGGCCTCCTCATCTGTGACGGGCACGTACTCCGCCCGACCGGTGTCGTGCAGATATGCGTGCTCCGGCCCGATCCCGGGGTAATCCAGCCCCGCAGAGATCGAGTAGACAGGCGCGATCTGCCCGTCCTCATCCTGGCAGAAATAGGATTTCATCCCATGGAAGATGCCAAGCCGCCCTGTGGCGATCGTCGCCGCCGTCTCAAAGGTATCGACGCCTCTTCCTGCCGCTTCGCATCCGATCAGTTTCACGCCTTCATCCCCGATAAAATGATAAAAGCTGCCGATCGCATTGGAGCCGCCTCCCACACAGGCCAGAACCGCATCCGGAAGTTTGCCCTCTTTTTCAAGGATCTGCTCCCGGATCTCTTTGGAAATCACCGCCTGAAAATCACGGACGATCGTCGGGAACGGATGGGGGCCCATAACGGATCCCAGGCAGTAATGGGTATCGCTGATCCGTGAAGTCCACTCGCGCATCGCTTCGGAGACGGCGTCTTTGAGCGTAGCCGTACCTGTCTTCACAGGGATCACTTCCGCTCCGAGGAGCCGCATGCGGTATACATTCAGGGCCTGGCGGATCGTGTCCTCCTCACCCATGAAAACTACGCACTCCATATCCATCAGTGCCGCGGCAGTTGCTGTCGCAACGCCGTGCTGGCCGGCTCCGGTCTCCGCGATCAGCCTGGTCTTGCCCATCTTCTTCGCGAGCAGCGCCTGCCCCAGGACATTGTTGATCTTGTGGGCGCCCGTGTGATTGAGATCCTCGCGCTTGAGGTATATTTTGGCCCCGCCCAGGTCTGCCGTCATCTTGGAGGCAAAATACAGCCTCGACGGTCTGCCGGCGTACTCGTTGAAGAGCGCCGACAGCTCCCGAACGAATTCCGGATCATCTTTGTAGTGATTGTAGGCCTCTTCCAGCTCAATGACTGCATTCATCAAAGTCTCGGGTATGTACTGCCCGCCGTGAATGCCGAATCTTCCTTTGCTCACGTTGAACCTCCATTATCAATCTGCTTCTTCGTCTTCCTGCTCAGCGCCGGTATTGCGCTCAGCCTGATGAACGCAGTTTAGCGTTCGCATCAATGGTCACAGCACCGCACCGCTTTTACAGCCGCGATGATCTTGTCTCTATCCTTTAGCTTGTCTGTCTCCACGCCAGAGGAGAGATCAACTGCCAACGGTTGCATTGCGCGGACCGCATCAAGGATGGTCTCCGGTGTGAGACCGCCCGCCAGAATGAAATCTCTGCGCAGCACAGCCTGCCCGCTGGTTACGATCGACCAGTCAAATGCTTCTCCTGTCCCATATCCGTTATCCAGAAGGATCATGTCAGCGGCGCACTCCGCTGCTGTTCTGATATCTTTCGCAGTCCGGACCCGAAAGGCCTTCCATACAGGGAGCCCGGTCTTCTCTCGCACTTCCCGGATGAAATCGTTGTCTTCACTGCCATGCAGCTGAATGATATGCAGTCCGGCTGTCCGTGCAGTATCACATATCGTGTCCAGAGGCTGATCCACAAAGACTCCCACTGCCTTGATCCCGGGCCTCAGTTCCCGGATCAGTTCGCGCGCCTTTAGAGGATCTATATTGCGGCGGCTCCGCGGAAAATGCAGGATGAAACCGGCATAGTCGGGCATAGCCTCATTGACATACTCTATATCGCAAGGACGGGAGAGCCCGCAGATCTTGATTCCGGTCTTGCCGGACTCCGCGGCAGCCATATTGATTTCTCTGTCAGTCAGATCGACAGCCCTGTCATTCAAATCGATCGCCTTGTCGGTCATATCGATAACCCTGTCATTCAAATCGATCGCCTTGTCGGTCATATCGATAACCCTGTCATTCATATCGGCGTCTCTCTCATTGCATTGACCAGTTCGTACTTGTTGGTCGTGCGCATGAGCGCCTCCCCCACGAGGACCGCGTCCGCGCCGGCCCCCCTGAGAATGGCGGCATCTTCAGCTGTCCTGATGCCGCTTTCCGCAACAAAAAGTCTATCCTCCGGGATTAGTTCCCTTAGTCTACCTGCATTATTCAGATCCACTGAGAAGTCCTTCAGATTCCGGTTATTCACGCCGATCATCCGCGCGCCTGCCTCGACGGCCGAGCGGATCTCCTCCTCATTGTGCGCTTCCACAAGGGCGGCAAGTCCGAGCTTCTCACAAATCTCCAGGTAATCCCGGATGGTCTCCGTGTCATGCAGTGCGCAGATCAGGAGCACACAGTCAGCTCCCATGCATCTCGCCTGATAGATCTGGTAGGGGTCAACAACAAAATCCTTGCGGAGCATAGGCGTATGCACCGCCACGCGGATGTCCATGAAAATGGCGTCCGACCCCAGAAACCATTTGGGCTCTGTCAGGCAGGAAATCGCGTCCGCCCCGGCCAGCTCATATTCCAGCGCAATTGCCATGTAGTCGAATACAGGGTCTATGATGCCTTTGGAGGGCGACGCTTTTTTGACCTCACAGATCACACCGAGATGCGGTTTGGCAATGGCATTATAGAAGGCCTCCCCATTTGCCGGTCCCATGCTGCGCGCAAGATCGATGATCCCCCCTGCGCTTATGATCTTCTTCTCGGCTGCCACTCGTTCACGTGCGTGTTCCGCCAGCTGATCCAAAATATTCATACGTCCCTCCGTCTCATTAACCTGCTATTCAATCTCACCGGTACAAAGTCTCTGAAATTGGTTATGCACTGTTGCCTGTGCACAGGTTTTAGTATCCCCTAAATCGCGGCTGCAGTCAAACTCTGCGCTTACTTTTCCGGTCTGTTGCTGACTTCGATCAGTTTCTCCAGCGTCTCATATGCTTTGCCCGAGTCGATCAGTTCCGCCGCCAGCGCGACTCCCTCCTTCATGCTTCCGGCCTTTCCGCCGATATAGAGCGAAGCGCCTGCATTCATGAGAACGGCGTCCCTCTTGGGACCTTTGTCCCCTTTCAAAATACCGATCGTGATCTGTGCGTTCTCATCCGGTGTGCCGCCTACAAGTTCCTGCTTCGTGCATGTCGTAAAGCCGAAGTCCTCAGGCTTAACAACGGTCGTTCTGTACCATCCGTCCTTGATCTCACAGATCGTTGTCGGCGCGCTCATGGAGATCTCATCCAGCTTGTCCTGCCCGTAGACAACCATGCCGCGTTTAACGCCAAGACTGACAAGGACCTGCGCCAGGGGCTCCACCAGGTAATCGTCATAGACGCCGAGGAGCTGCATCGACGGGGATCCGGGATTGGTCAAAGGTCCGAGAATATTGAATACCGTGCGGAATCCGAGCTCTCTGCGGATCGCGCCGACATACTTCATGGAAGTGTGATATTTCTGGGCAAAGAAGAAGCACATGCCTGCCTCATTCAGCAGTTCTATACATCTCTCCGGGCTCTGGTAGATGTTGACGCCGAGTGCTTCGAGGCAGTCCGCTGTTCCGGACTGGGAAGACGCCGCGCGGTTTCCGTGTTTTGCCACCTTCATGCCGCCTGCCGCCGCAACGATCGCGGATGTTGTCGAAATATTGAAGCTATGCGCGTTGTCTCCGCCCGTTCCCACGATCTCAAAAAGGTCCATACCGGTATCAACTCTTGTGGCGTGGTCTCTCATCGCTGCCGCGCAGCCCGCGATCTCATCCGTCGTCTCTGCCCGCGCGCTCTTGGTGGACAGTGCAGCGAGAAACGCGGCGTTTTGTGTCGCTGTGGTCTCTCCGCTCATGATCTCGTTCATTACAGTATACGCCTCGTCGTACGTGAGATCCCCTTTGCTGACGATTTTGACAATTGCTTCCTTGATCATGGTTAGTTACTCCTTTCTATACTGAAAAGAAAAGTCCCTGACAGAGTGGTCCTCTGCCAGGGACTGAAACTCCTTCAGCGGCTTGGTTGTTTATTGGTTTAACTCGCTAAAGTATCGCATAATCCCGGTTAGTTGTCAATATAGTTGAATCAAATACTCGTTATTTCATCTTTCCGTGGAGCATCTGCTGCTGCGTTGGCCGCCGCGCTGGCCAGTTGGCTGCCGCATTGTCCGGCTGGCCGCTGCGTTAGCCGCCGCGCTGGCCAGTTGGCTTGCTTCGCCCTGGTTCCACTTGCTTGCGCCAGTCGCTTCGGTGGATTATCCGCTGCGTTGGGCAAAAGCTCAGACTCTTGAGAAGCTTGCGCCAACAAGTTATATGATAGTTGACATAAACAGTCGAATTTATGATCAGTTAGTACATTCTACTGGCGAACTTTTTCAAAATCATGCGAATTTGCCCAACTGATTAATGCAAACAATAAGCTAATAAGCTGCACCTCCACTAGCGCAATATGGTGTTATAAACACTTTGCAAATGCAGGCTTTTCATCACTATAATTGAGTCATAAGGGATGTTCGGTACCCCGAATTACCATCAAGAATTCCCATTCCGAACTGCCGGCAATTCTTAATGAACACTTCCGCATGCAGCTCCTAACTAACACTTCCGCATGCAGCAATAACTAATCAATCTGCATACAAATCTTACCTCATTTCATCCCATAGCGCATCTCACATCGAGAGAAAGGAAACAAATGACACTTGATCAGCTTATCACCAGAGAGCAGCATCGGCTCCTCAACGAGAAAACCCGGCTTGAAAACCTTCTTGCGGAGCTTCCTGATGGGACGCTGTCTTTTGGCAGGAATATATCCAAAGGAAAGCCTTACTACAAATGGTACATTTCAGAGAATCGCGAAGGCCGCCGCGCCCAAAAGCTCTATCTGCGCCGCGAGCAGCGAGCCCTCGCCCGTAAGCTTGCCCGCAAGTCTCTGCTGCTTGCGCGCCTCAGGGACATTGACCACGAGCTGAACGCACTCAGCGCATATTTGTCAAAACACAGTACTGCCAATTTCTGGAACAAACTTGTACGAGCTCCCGGTATCAGGGAACTTATTTCTGAGGAGGATTATCAAGGGGAGAAGTTTGGAACACCTCCGGAAATGGAAGAAATGCTAAGACAATGGGTAAATGAAGACTATGAGACAAATCCTGCGTTCCCGGAGCAGAAAAACGTACCGACCGATGCCGGTATCATGGTCCGCTCAAAGTCGGAGGCGATCATCGTGATGTTCCTCACAATGTTTCACATCCCGTTCCGCTATGAATGTAAGCTTGTTGTCGGCGGGCACACTTTTTATCCCGACTTCACCATTCGCCACCCGATCACCGGCGAGATCTTCTACTGGGAGCACGTCGGCCGACTTGATCTTTCGGACTACCGCATGGATTATCTGTCAAAACTTCGCATTTATATGAACAATGATATTTTTCCGGATGCTAATCTGATCCTCACATATGAGAGCGAAAGCCATCCGCTTGACAGCTCTATCGTAATGGACAAGCTAAAAGAATTCTTCTTCATCAAGCCAAAGGAACTGAGAAATGATTATTGATCGAAGCTTGACTGTTGATTGAAAGAGCCAGCTGTTGAGTGACTGAGCTTGGCTGTTGGGCGACTAAGCTCGGCTGTTGGGCAAATTGGCTCGTTTTCTGCATATATTCTCCAGCAGGAGTGACTGACTTGTCACTATTTTGATCATTTTTGTTAGCTATTAAATGATTTGTTGGCGCAGGTCCTCCATAGGGGTACTCTTTTGCCCAACGCAGCGGAAAATCCACCAAGGTGATTGGCACAAATCAATAATCATGCATTGATTCTGCCCAACCGGACAGGGAGCGGCGGAAAATCCACTGCGGCAAGAAGCGCGATCAAAGGGTAACCCTGCGGTCACGATTGTTATATAATGGAATTGTGAAGAAAACGGGCTTACACAGGCATTCACGCAGGAAGGAGGAGCTTATGGCGATTCTTGCAGCCTTTATGGTGCCGCATCCCCCCATGATCGTGCCCGCGGTGGGGCGCGGAAGTGAGAAGCAGATTCAGAAGACCATCGACGCGTACGAGCAGGTCGCGGACGAGATCGCGGCGCTTGCGCCGGAGACGATCATCATCACGAGCCCGCATACAGTCATGTACGCGGATTATTTTCATATTTCACCCGGAAAAGGCGCCAAAGGCGACTTCGGGCGGTTCAGGGCCGCGCAGGTGTGTTTTGACGAGGAGTACGACAGAGAGCTCGCGAACGAACTGGCAGGTATCGCGCGCGGACAGGGCTTTCCTGCCGGCGTCATGGGCGAGCGGGACAAGCGGCTGGACCACGGTACTATGGTCCCGCTTTACTTCATCCGCCGCAAATACACAGGTGCCAAAATAGTGCGCATAGGTCTTTCCGGACTCCCCCTCTCCGAGCATTACCGGTTTGGGCAGATGATCCGAGAGGCGGTCGACAAACTCGGACGCAAGGCTGTTTTCGTGGCCAGCGGAGATCTGTCGCACAAGCTGCAGGACTACGGCCCTTACGGATTTGCCGAAGAAGGACCGCAGTATGACGCGCGGATCATGGACGTGTGCAGCAGGGCGGCCTTTGGAGAATTGTTTGATTTCGATGAGACATTCTGCGACAGGGCGGCGGAATGCGGACACCGGTCCTTTGTCATCATGGCAGGTGCCTTTGACGGACTGGCCGTTAAGGCAACGCGGCTCTCTCACGAGGACGTGACCGGTGTCGGATACGGGATCTGCACCTTCTATCCCGGCGAAAAGGATGAGAGCAGACATTTCCTCAAGCAGTATTTGGGCGGCGCTGCTAAGAGACTTGCAGAAAAGCGGGCCAAAGAAGACCCGTACGTACAGCTTGCCAGAAAGTCTGTGGAGTACTATATTTTGCACCATCGCAAGATGGAAATGCCGGAAGACCTGCCGGAAGAACTTCTGACAAAGCGGGCCGGCGCGTTTGTGTCCATCCATGAGCACGGAAAACTCCGCGGCTGCATCGGCACGATCGCACCTGTGCGGGACTGCGTGGCGCGGGAGATCATCGACAACGCGGTCAGTGCTTCCACAAGGGATCCGCGGTTTGATCCGATCCGTGCCCATGAGCTCAAGTGGCTGGAGATCAGCGTGGATGTGCTGGGCGAGGCGGAGCCGATCAAGTCGCCCGCCGAATTGGACGTCAAGCGGTATGGCGTGATCGTAACCAAAGGAATGAAACGTGGACTGCTCCTGCCGGATCTGGATGGCGTGGACACCGTGGAGGAACAGATCTCCATCGCCAAGAGCAAGGCGGGGATCGCCGATTGGGATACGAACGTCGAATTGCAGCGTTTCGAGGTAGTGCGGCATCACTGAATCTTAAGAGGGAGGTGATCGCATGGCAGTATGCGAAGTCTGTTTCAGACACTGCGAATTGAAAGAAGGGCAGACCGGCTTCTGCGGCGCCAGGATCTGCGCGGGCGGCAAAGTGACCGCTGCCAATTACGGGCGGGTCACGGCGTTGGCACTTGACCCTATTGAAAAGAAGCCTCTGCGGAGATTTATGCCGGGCAGCTATATTTTGTCAGTGGGAAGTTATGGCTGTAACCTGCGATGCCCTTTCTGCCAAAATCATGAGATCTCCTGGTCGCGTCAGGCCATGCGCTTTGCAGATACCGCGGAGCTTATCATGCCTGATAAGCTGGCAGCGGCAGCGAAGCGCTACAGGTCGAGAGGCAACGTCGGCGTGGCTTTTACCTATAACGAGCCGCTGATCGGCTATGAATATGTGAGGGACACCGCGAAACTCGTGCGCGAGGCAGGTATGGTCAATGTGCTTGTGAGCAACGGGACGGCGGAATTGGCGGTCCTGGACGAGATTCTCCCTTATATTGACGCAATGAATATTGACTTAAAGGGCTTTACCGACCTATATTATACGGAAGTGCTCGGCGGTGACCGCGCGATGGTCATGCGTTTCATCGAGCGGGCTGTGCAGTTCTGCCACGTCGAGCTGACAACCCTGATCATTCCCGGTGAGAATGATACCGAGGAAGAGATGCGGGAGATGTGCAAATGGATCGCAGGCCTTCGTGGGATTGTACCGGGGACGGAGATCCCGCTGCACATTTCCAGATTTTTCCCGCGCTTTCATATGACGGACAGAGGAGCGACTGATGTCGCGAAGGTCTACCGGCTTGCGGAGGTCGCCAGGGAGAAGTTATCCTATGTCTATACGGGGAACTGCTGAGCGCAGGTTTACGTAAATGAAGGAATCTCGAATACGGGCGGGATTCCGTTAGAATTAAAAATACTCCTCAGAGTATTTTGAAAGGAGCAAAAATATGCAGCTGCTCAGAGCAGAAACCGGCTGGGACACCCGGCAGCTGATCAACCTGCTGATCCTGATCATGGTATTCAGCGGCGTGTTCGGGTTTATCTACGAGCTATTGTTTTACAAAATTGATACGGGGCGCTTTATCAAAAGAGGCTCCTCCTACGGTCCCTGGATCCCCATCTACGTGTTCGGCGGGGCGGCTTATACGCTGCTTGTGTATCCGTTTAAGGAACATCCCCTGCTTGTATTTGTCATGTGCGTGGTCGTCTCGGGCGTCATGGAGTATGTGACCGGCTGGGTTTTGTACAACGTGTTCCATACCAGGCTATGGGATTACAACACGGAGATCTGGAATTTCGGCAATATTAACGGGTATGTCTGCCTGAGATCGGTGATGTTCTTTGGCGTTTCCGGCGTGCTTCTGGTCTACATGGTCATACCGATCCTGATCAAGGTCATGTCCTTGTTCGATCCGGGAGTCATGACCATTGTCTGCCGGAGCCTGGCGCTTGCAATGATCGTGGACGGCCTGCTGTACCAGGTCAATAACAGACAGAAGGAGAAAAGCGGCAAAGACGGCTGACAGCACCGGAATTGCAGGTGCATTTCGATAACTGAATTCGTTTGAACCACTGGCGCAGGCCCTTTGAGGGCCTGCGTTTTTGTTTGTTATAGTGTCAGAGACAAGCGGCTCGGTGGATTTTCCGCTGGTCCCCGTTCAGTTGGGCGAAATCTATGCATGTCTAATGGTTAGTGCCATTCGCAGCTTTCGTTTTTCCACCGGTTGGCTGAATTCAGCTGTTTTCTACCTGCTCGCGCCACATTGTCTGATGGATAATCCACCGCGTTGGGCAAAAGCGTACCCCTATGGAGGACTTGCGCCAACAAATCATTTAATAGCTAACAAAAATGATCAAAATAGTGACAAGCCAGTCACTCCTGCTGGAGAATATTTGCAGAAATCGAGCCAATTTGCCCAACAGACATTTTCCACTGGTTCCGCCGCACAGCAATCTGGTTTCATCATGATTCCATACAAAGAAGGATGCCCTACCGGGCATCCTTCTTAATCTCTTCTAAAAGAGCAATTTCTTCTTCTGTGAACTGCCTGCCCTCCAACAGGTCGGGCCGCCGCTCCAATGTCCGCCGCAGCGACTCTTTGAGCCGCCAGCACCGTATCCGCGCATGGTTTCCGGATAAGAGGACCTCCGGCACCGCCTCCCCTTCGTAGACTGCAGGCTGCGTGTACTGAGGGTACTCGAGAAGCCCGTTTTCGAAGGATTCCTCCGATGTGCTCTCGCTTCGCAGCGCGCCTGGCAAAAGCCTGATCACGGCGTCCGAGACTGCCATAGCTGCGATCTCGCCCCCTGTCAAAACATAGTCCCCGATCGAGATCTCCTCGTCCACGTGGCGATAGATCCTTTCGTCCATGCCCTCATAGTGGCCGCAGATCAGGATCAGGTGAGAAACCTGCGACAGACGGTGGGCTTCTTTCTGTGTAAACGGACGGCCGGCCGGTGACAATGCAGCAACAATTGTGCTCCGGGAACTCACTGCACTTCCGCGCTCCGCACTTCCTCTCACACTTCTGAGCGCGTCCAGCACAGGCTGGCATCGCATCACCATGCCCGCGCCGCCGCCGAAGGGAGAATCGTCGATGTGGCGGAAGCTTCCCGGTGCGAAATCTTTGATGTCCACGACCGTCAGCTCCAGACTGCCTTTGCGGATGGCCCGCTGCACGACGGGACCTTCCCGGAAACTGTCAAACAGCTTGGGAAACATTGTCAGGATCGTGATCTTCATTCTGACACTTTCTCCTCAGCTTTCTCGTCTTTCTTCTCCACCTTCCGCGCGGTCTTGCGCTGATCTTTTTCTTCCTCCGCTACCAGTCGTGCTTTGCGTGCCTCAAGATGCGGCAGGAAGTATTCCTCATACGTGAAGTCGATGATCGCGGCCAGCGGGATCGCAAGAAGGATTCCGATGATGCCGAAAATATTGCCGAAGACAATGATCGCGGTCAGGATCAGGAAACCGGAGACACCAAGGGAATCGCCAAACAGCTTGGGCTTGATCACATAGCCGTCCAGCGTCTGCAGAACTGCCGTAAAACCGAGGAACATCAATGCGTGCCATGGATTGACCAGCAGCAGGATAAATCCTCCGATGACAGCGCCGATAATGGGACCGAAACTGGGGATCAGGTTTGTGACGCCTACGACCACGGAGATCAGTCCGACGTACTGCATTCCGACAGCCCCCATGAAAATGGCGTTTGCGCCGCCGACGATGACTGCGTCCAGGATGGAGAAAATGATATAGCGGACCAGAATACTGTTGCAGCGCTTGATGAAAGTGACTACGTGGTCGTACCACCAGTCTGACATAGATGCCTTGAGAAGGCGCTTGCTTCCCTGTTTGATCGGGTCTTTAGCCGCAAGAAGATACACTGACAGGATCAGCGCAAGCAAAACATTGAGTATATTCTTTCCGATCCCTCTCGAAGTCGCGAGAATGTTTTTCAGGGAGGATGTCAGGAGCTGGGTTCCTGTCTGGATCAGGTCCTCGGAAGAAGCCATCAGCTCATTGAGCTGCGTACTGACATCTATGCCCATAATGCTCCAGTTCGCGATCAGGCCGTTCAAGGTCCTGATATAGCCGTCCATGTTGCCGATCAGAAGGGAAATGCTCTCGATCAGCTGCGGGATCAGCATCAGCATGAGAAGCATCAGGAGCAGCACCAGAAACAGCATCGAGACCACCACCGAAAGCATCCAGCGCATGGTTCTCTTCCTCAGACCGTGAAAGACGTTCTTTTCAAAAAAGCAGGCAAGCGGATTGATCAGATACGCGATCGCACACCCTATAAAAACAGACGTAAAGTATTCACTGAAGCTCTTTAAGCTGTCAGCGATCTCGCTCAGGTGGGTCAGCGCGACATAGCTGACAACGCCGATCAGAACTGCAACTGCATTGTTATACCATTTTTGATTGCTTAGTTTGTTCTTTTTCATTTTTCAGCCACCAGAGAATGTCCCTTTGCTGCCGGATACTATACCACCAGAGAAGGCCCCTCCGCCGCCGGATATTACGCCGCCGGGAAAAGGGGCAGCCCAATGATCACGCGTTCGTATAGTTGTCAAAATATCCCTGCACGAGCACGACCGGCGTACCCTTGTCGCCCGATCCGCTGGTCAGGTCGCAGAGGGAACCGATCAGGTCTGTCAGCTGGCGGGGTGTTGTTCCCTGGGAAGCCATATTGCCCTTGAGATCCGCGTCCTTCTGGCGGATGCTCTCGGAAATGGCAGCCTTAAGTTCCTCGCCGGACAGATGCTTGTAATCGTTATCCGCAAGATATTTGAGCTTGAGCTCGTTGGGCGTACCGATCAGGCCGTCTGTGAAGAAGGGAGATACGACCGGATCTGCCAGTTCCCAGATCTTGCCCTGGGGATCCTTGAAAGCGCCGTCGCCGTAGACCATGACTTCTACATGCTTGCCGGTTTCCTTCAGGATCTGGGCCTGGATATCCAGAACCAGATCGCTTGCGTCTCTGGGGAACAGTTTGATCTTGTTCTCTGTGGACTTGTTGGATCCCAGAAGGCCGTACAGCTCGTTGCAGCCGCTGCCGTTTACAGGCGCGTTCATGATCTCGTCGAGGCTGCAGACAGCCTTAGCGCCGCCGGCGAGGAGGATCCTCTTGGTGCGCTTTCTGGTGTGGATGTCGCAGTTGAGAATGTGATCCGCGTACTCGAGGATGGCCTTGGGCTGGTTGGCAAAGATGATCTCGCACTCCGCGCCGCACTCACGGATGAGGTTTCCGTAGTACTCCACATAATCCACGCCGGTGAACTCGTGCTTGTTGACGCCGAAGAGCTCTCTGTATTTTGCCAGAGTCAGAACATCGCTGTAAGGGTTGACGCCCGCCTCATCGATCTTGTCGAGGCTGACCAGCTCGTTGCCGACTTCGTCGGAGGGATAGCTGAGCATCAGAACGACCTTCTTAGCGCCCATTGCGATGCCGCGCAGGCAGATCGCGAATCTGTTTCTGGACAGGATCGGGAAGATCACGCCGATGGTTTCGCCGCCAAGCTTGGCCCTGATGTCCGCCGCGATGTCCTCTACGGAGCAGTAATTTCCCTGCGATCTCGCAACGATGGACTCGGTAACTGCGATCACGTCGCGGTCGCGGAGCTCAAATCCTTCGCTCTCTGCTGCCTTCAGCACACTGTCTGTGACGATCGCAGCAAGATCATCGCCTTCTCTGATGATGGGGCATCTGATTCCCCTTGAAACTGTGCCGACTCTGCGTTCTGTTTTGCTCATCTGTGTTCTTCTCCTTTATGAAAACCAATTTACCGGAACTGGTAGTAATCCCCAAAATCCCATTAAATTATAATTGCTTAACTATCATTCTGCAACGGGCAAAATTTGATCACAGGGTTCCCCTTCGGTTCCCCCTTGGCGGTGGCAATCACAGGGCAGCCCTTCGGCACTGAAAAATATTTCTATTTTATTTGCAAATAACCCTTGCATTTCTGCCAATGACCATATATAATAGCATTTGCCTGTTGAAAAGCAGGTACTTCAAATTGAAGATCGGGGTGTAGCGCAGCTGGCTAGCGCACTTCGTTAGGGACGAAGGGGTCGTGGGTTCGAATCCCGTCACTCCGATTATAAGGGAGACCGCAAACGTTAAGTTTGCGGTCTTTTCTTATGTTATTTAAAGGCAAACCTTGTTACAATGAGAGAAAGATTCGGACGGCAGCGCGCTGCTCCCGGTGTCAAAAAATTGTCCAACCGGCAGCATTCCCATACAGACGCCTTCGAAAAAACTATCAATTTGGAGATGATCATGAGCGATATTTCAACCTTTGTCGATTCCGTATACGACCTCTATGACCAGGCTGTCAGCGATATGGAGGACGACCAGAAGCTTCCCCCCAGAGATATTCTGGAGGAGGTCTGCCAGGTCCTTCTCAATGTCAGCTGCATGCGCGAGGAAGGCCGTTTTCCCTCTTTCAGGGTGTGCTTTGTAAGCCCGGATTCGGAGCTTCTGGACACCTACATCTATTCCCACGTCCTTCTTTTCAAGGAACCGATCCTCTTTACGGCCCGCGAACTCAACAAGCTTGTGCCCGCGCTGAACGAAAACATGAGCTATCTCATGCTGGACATCAATGAGCGCCCCTTTAAAGCGATCGGTATCATCGCCTCTTACACAGCGTGGCAAAAGATCGTCACCCGCGAACTGGCATCCGGAAACCGCATGCCCCGCATCCCCAATATTTTTGTCGGCGGCCCCGGTGAACTGAGGCTCTGTTTTGGCGAGACCTCGATCGTCAATTACGACGCCGGACGCTGCGTGTTCTTCCGCACGGATATTTTCACTTCGACGCCGATCGCGGAGGAGCTGAGGAATGGATCAAATATTTCGGAGAAAGAGCGTCTTCAGCTCCTCTACAGAGTGCTCTGGGAGGTGGGCTTTTTCGAGCACGGCGCGACGATCCTGATCGTTCCCTCCGAAGAAGCCTGCGAGCAGTTCATCGACATCAAATACCAGCTTCCCAGCCGCTTTATGTTCGGCGGCGGGACCAATATAGAAAAACCTTCTGGCAAGCCCAAGGAGAAAGAGCTCGTCACCTATGCCGATATGATCGCAAAGATGACCTCCGTCGACGGGGCTGTCGTCCTCACCAAGGACCTGGATCTTCTGGGTTTTGGCGCCGAAGTCCTCACCGACAAGATGGGCTCCAGGCACCCCAAGATGCGTTTCATCGGCTACGATGATCAGGATCAGACCTACAAGACTTTCCAGGACAACGGAATGCGCCACAGAGCCGGTTACCGCTTCTGCAGCGCGGTGCCGGGCAGCGTCGCTTTTGTCATCTCCCAGGACGGCGTGATCGAGGCCTGCACCAAACACGACGGCAAAGTTGTGGTATACGACAATGTCGCGCTGCCGATGATCTGATCGGAATCTTCAATATGCACCTCGCGGCACAGCCTGTCACTTCCGGCTCACGCGCCGTCAGCCCGTTGATCAACAAGGCTGAAACGGCGGGAAGGAGGCAATATGGTTTACATGGATTTCCTTGCTGAGTACAACCGCAAAAAGAGAACTCCCGAGGAGGCTGTCAGCGTCGTCAAGAGCGGCGACTGGGTGGACTATACGTCGAATGTAGGCTTCCCGTATCTTCTGGACCGGGCGCTGGCTGCCCGCAGGGACGAGCTTCACGATGTCAAAATACGGGGTAATCTGTGTTTTGGCCCCATCGAGGCGGTAGAATGCGATCCGACGCGTGAACACTTCCTCTATAATTCCTGGCATTGCAGCGCCTATGAGAGACAGCTGTGCGACAAGGGGCTCTGCAACTATATTCCCATGATCTTCCACCTGCTTGTCCCCTACTACCGTCACTTTCTGACAGTCAACGTAGCGATGTGCTCTGTCACGCCAATGGACAAGCACGGATATTTTAACCTGTCCTGCTCGACCGGCTGCGCAAAGGGCATCCTGGAGCAGGCGGACATCGTGATCCTCGAAGTCAATGAGAGACTGCCGCGGATCCTGGGCGGCTTCGATGAGAGCATCCATATTTCCGAGGTCGACTATATCGTCGAGGGCGAGCATCCGCCGCTTCCGGAGTTCCCCATTGAGACGCCCACCGAGGAGGACATCCGGATTGCGACTCACATCATCCCCTTTATCCGGGACGGCGCGACTCTGCAGCTTGGAATCGGTGCCATGCCCAACGTCATCGGTTCCATGCTGTCACTGACCGATATCGAGGACCTTGGTATGCACACCGAGCTCTGCGGCGACGCTTACTACGAGTTGTATAAGGCCGGCAAGCTTACCAATCAGAAGAAGACCTTCCAGCGCGGCAAGGGCGTGACCGGCATTGTTTTCGGATCCAGAAAACTCTACGAATGGGTCGATATGAATCCCGGCGTGATCATCGAGCCCCTCGAATTTGTCAACGATCCGGGCACCATCGCCCAGCTCGACAACATGGTCTCGATCAACAGCTGTATCGCAGTGGATCTGTACGGACAGATCTGCGCGGAATCCGTCGGCCTTCGCCAGATCAGCGGTACCGGCGGCCAACTGGATTATGTAACAGGAGCAGCCATGGCCCGCGGCGGCAAAGCATTCATCTGCATGCCCTCTTTCTTCACCGACAAAAAGGGCGTGCGCCACTCCAACATCCTGCCCCACTTCGAGGGCGACATAGTGACCGATCCCCGCAGCCAGGCCTATTACATCGTCACGGAGCAGGGCGTCGTGAACCTGGTCGGCCGCACGACCTGGGAGCGGGCGGAAATGCTCATTTCCATCGCGCACCCCGACTTCAGGGATTGGCTGATCGAAGCCGCCGACAGGCAGAAGATCTGGAGGCGGTCCAATAAGCGGTGATACGCTGGCTTGTGCCAGCAAATAAATCTCCCTGAACCTAATGGAGAAATAAATGAGCAGATTGCGATTAGATGAAAAAGAAAAGCTGGATTTCTTAGCACTTTCCCGGGAGGAAGGCTTTCCCTGCGAGCTCACCGATGAAGTTATGGCACTTCTTGATAAGAACATCGCGAGCAATTCTTTCCTTCTGTTCGGTGAATATCGAGGCGACGATCTTGCCGCCATCGGTGCACTCTCGATCTTCTTCGTCTTTCCCTGCCCCGATTCTCCGTGCGGCCTCATAGGCCACATTTCCGGCGTCTACACACACCCGAAGTACCGCCATCAGGGCTTATCCGCCTCCATCGTCGACCAGCTGATCGCTGCCGGCCGTGAAGCAGGCTGCGACTATGTCTGCCTGGATTCGACCGCGGATGAACTCTACCGCAAGGCGGGCTTCATACACGCCCCTGAGAACGAGACACGAATGTGGCTGCCACTGCATACGCGGCCGGAACCGCACCTCAACCACCAATGCAAGCCGTAAACATCCCCCGCCTTCAGCGGTCCATAGTCCCCAAAATGGCACACAAAAAAGCTGCCGCTCAATCATGAGCGTCAGCTTTCTTTTTTCTTAATGAATTGAAGCTAATCTGTAGATCAGATTAAGCAACTGCCTTCTTGGCAACATCAACGAGCGCTGCAAAACCTGCTGCATCGTTAACAGCGAGCTCAGCGAGCATCTTGCGGTTGATCTCAACGCCTGCGACCTTGAGGCCGTGCATCAGCTGGCTGTAGGTAAGTCCGTTCATTCTTGCTGCTGCGTTGATACGAACGATCCAAAGGGACTCTGTAGCCCTTGGCAAGCTTTAATACTCTGTTGTGTTTCTTTCTCGCATTAAGAGCGCCTTTAATTCTGGCCATTTTATCTATCCTCCATTATATGTCAGGCACAATTACATTGTGCGTTACTTCTAAATCTGGTACTGCGGATCACTGCGTCATCCCGATCAGAGATAAGGCATGATCTTCTTCATTGTCTTAACGTTGGTAGCATCTGCCAGAATAGGCTTTCTGAGGCTTCTCTTCCTCTTTGTGGTCTTCTTGGTCAGGATGTGGCGCTTGTTGGCTTTGAATCTCAAAAGTTTGCCGGTGCCTGTCATTTTGAAGCGCTTTGCAGCTGCTCTCTTAGTTTTCATCTTGGGCATTGTATTTACCTCCTTTGTGCCAAAACATGGACCCGGGTCCACGCTTCTCGATTGCAGTTCTGGTTCTCTGTCATCTAAGTACCTGACAGCATTCTCTATTCAAACCGGCTGCGGCGGCTTCGCCGCGCGGCGATCTGTACAGGTCATCCCCTGATAGATCACTGTTTCTTGCCGGCAAGAAACATAGTAAGACTTCTTCCCTCAACCTTGGGGGCCTTGTCGACCATAGCGCAGTCCTTAAGAGCATCCGCAAAATCAGTGAGGATGTGCGCGCTCTGCTGCATGTGCGCCATTTCGCGTCCGCGGAAACGAAGTGTAACTTTCACGCGGTCACCCTTTGTCAGGAACTTTCTCGCAGCGTTGATCTTGGTCTGAAGATCGTTGGTGTCGATGTTGGGAGACATACGGATCTCCTTGATCTCGACGGTGTGCTGCTTCTTCTTGGCATCCTTCTCTTTTCTGGTCTTCTCGTACTTGTACTTGCCGTAATCGATGATCTTGCACACCGGGGGCTTCGCACCGGGAGAAATCTTGACCAGGTCAAGGTCTGCTTCTTCCGCCAGTTTTCTTGCTTCCGCCGCAGACATGATTCCGAGCATCTCGCCGTCCGCGCCGATCACTCGAACTTCTCTGTCACGGATCTGTTCATTAATGAATAAATTGTCGTTATTGTTTCTGATTGCTGTACCCTCCACAACTTATGACAAAAGAAAAACAGCGGTACTCATCTGCACCGCTGTCACAAATCGCATTCTCACAAACCGGCCGCTGCCTATGGCAGAAATCCGTCTGTAATGATCGATTGGTATTAACCACAAAAGCCTGCGCCGTTGGGTGAGAGCGGTAACTCTGCTTTATTGTACCAACTACGTGTCTTTTCACGTACTGCATTACGATACCACTCCTGATGCCTTATGTCAAGCGCCAGTGAGCAATATTTTGACGATATTTTGACTGATATGCGGGAGCTGCGCCTCTTCATGATGCGCCTCCTGTTTTAATTCTGATCAGCGCCGGTTTCTGTCCTGGCCGACGCCTTTGTTCTCCTTCTGCATCTCTTCCTGCAGAGCCTTCTCCATTTTCTCCCTCTCTTTGGGATTGGAATTCAGAAGATCAAGGCTCGCCATACTGTCCTTACCCGTGAGCTTGCCGACGCACCAGATAAAGATCCACAGAAAGATCGGCACTGCGATCGTCATTCCGAGGCTGAAGCGAAACAGCTTTGCCGCGCCGGGCGTACCTATGAGCGCGCTGATAAGCGTCACAACATACATGGCCACAAGAAGGACAATGCCCGCGACAGCCGCTATTCTCTTGACAGTCCAGGGAGCCTTCTGCCCGGAGGCGCCTGCATTCGGTTTCTCATTTGTGCTCATTTACGAGTCCTCCAATAGTTTCTCGAGTTCGGCCGCCGCCTGCTCGTGATCCTTCACCCGGATCGTGTGGATGCCGAGTTCTCTCGCCCCCGCGAGATTGGCCTCCAGATCATCAAGAAATACGCACTCGGAAGGCACCAGGTCATACTTGTCGATCAGGATCTGATAGAAAGCGGGATCCGGCTTGATGACATTGTAGTCACAGGACAGCAGACCTCCGTCCATATAGGACAGGAAGTCCATCGCATCCTCGTTATCCCTGGCCACTTTCATGGAATAGTTGGACAGATACAGGACCTTTTTGCCCGCAGCCTTCAGCGACTGGATCCACGGAATAGATGTATCCAGTCTGTATACGATCCCGTGCACATTTTCCATGCAGTGCCGGATCTCTTTCTCAAGCTCAGGCGCGTCCTTCACAAAGAGGTCAATGATCTCCTCGTCCGTGAGCACCCCTCTGTCCAGTTCTTTCCAGTAGGGGCTTTTCACAGTACTGTTCATGACCCGCTCGCAGATCTCCTGCGGATAGCCGAACTGCTGAAAGAAGCGCATCCTCCCCAATCCGACCATGACGCCGCCTATGTCAAAAATCACTGTATTAATCTTCATATTATAACTCTCTATACCTCTGATCCGGAGCTGATCACATTCTTATGACAGCGCGGACTTGCGGTAGATGATATCCTCTCTTCCGGGGCCGTTTGATACCATAGTGATCGGATAGCCGATCTCCTTCTCGATGAACTCAATATAATTTCTGCAGTTCTCGGGCAGATCCTCGTAATTCTTAATGCCGCGGATCTCGCACTTCCAGCCCGGAAGTTTCTTCCAGACGGGCTTCGCTTTTTTGAGAAGATGGGTCACAGGGAATTCCGTTGTCTCCACGCCGTCGATCTCATAAGCGACACAGACCGGGATCTCGTCCAGATATCCCAGTACGTCCAGGACCGTAAACGCCACGTCGGTAGCGCCCTGCAGGCGGCAGCCGTATTTGGACGCCACGCAGTCATACCAGCCGACTCTTCTGGGTCTTCCGGTCGTTGCGCCGTACTCGCCGCCGTCGCCGCCTCTTCTGCGAAGCTCTTCCGCCTCGTCTCCGAAGATCTCGGATGTGAACTCGCCCGCGCCGACTGCAGAAGAATACGCCTTATTGACTACGACGATCTTCTCAATAGCATACGGCGGAAGGCCCGCGCCGATCGCGCCGTAAGCTGCCAGTGTACTGGAGGACGTGACCATGGGATAAATGCCGTGGTCCGGATCCTTCATTGTGCCGAGCTGGCCCTCAAGAAGGATTGTCTTGTCTTCTTTGATCGCTTGCTCAAGATACTCCGCGACATTTCCGACATAAGGCGCGATCATATCGCGGTATGTCAGAAGCGTCTCCAGAAGTTCCTTCTGATCGATCGGATCCGTGTGATAGAGATGCTGAAGAAGGATGTCCTTTTTAACACATACATCCGCGATCTTCTCCGCGAGAACGGATTCCTCCTGAAACAGTTCGTTGACCTGGAAACCGATCTTCGCGTATTTGTCGGAATAAAAAGGCGCAATGCCGGACTTTGTGGAGCCGAACGACTTGCCGGCAAGTCTCTCTTCTTCAAGCTGATCGAAAAGGATGTGATAAGGCATCACGATCTGGCACCTGTCGGAGATCATCAGCTGCGGTGCGGGAACGCCTTTCTCAATAATATTCTGCATCTCCTTGAACAGGATCGGTACGTTGAGCGCCACGCCGTTTCCGATGATGTTCATCACATTCTGGTGGAATACACCGGACGGAAGCGTGTGAAGCGCGAATTTTCCGTACTGATTAACGATCGTATGACCTGCGTTTGCGCCTCCCTGAAAGCGGATGACCACATCCGCGGAATCAGCGAGCGTATCCGTGATCTTTCCTTTGCCCTCGTCGCCCCAGTTGGCGCCTACCACTGCTTTTACCATACTTCTACCTCCATATCTCCTTATCGGACAAAATCGGACAAAACCTGCTATGGGTCAGACGTTGATCTCCGCCTTCTCTCCGAGAATATCCTTATTAGCTTCCAGAAGCGGCCTGATCACCTCGTTCAGGAACTTATCGACCTGGTGCGGCGCGCAGCCGATGTATCTGGCCGGTTCCATGGACTTTTTCAGTTCGTCAAGGCTCATGTGGAAAGCCGGATCCGCGGCGATCAGTTCGAGGAGGTTGTTGTCGAGACCCTCCTCCTTGACACGTCTGCCTGCTTCCATGGACAGCTCGCGGATCCTCTCGTGGAGTTCCTGTCTGTCGCCGCCCAGTTTGACAGCGTCCATCATAATATTCTCAGTCGCCATGAAGGGAAGCTCGGACATCAGGCGCTTCTCAATGACCTTGGGATAGACCTTGAGGCCGTCTGTGACGTTGAGACACAGATCGAGCACGCCGTCGATCGCGAGAAAGCCTTCCGCGACGGAAAGTCTCTTGTTGGCGGAATCGTCCAGGGTTCTCTCAAACCACTGGGTGCCCGCAGTGACCGCCGGATTGAGCACGTCGATCATCACATAGCGGGAAAGGGAGCAGATGCGCTCGCTGCGCATGGGATTTCTCTTGTAGGCCATCGCGCTTGAACCGATCTGGCTCTTCTCAAAAGGCTCCTCCACTTCCTTGAGGTGCTGCAGGAGACGGATATCCGTACCCATCTTCATAGCGGCGGAAGCGACGATCCCGAGCGCGTTCAGGACGATCGTATCAACAAGCCTGGGATAGGTCTGGCCGGATACCGGCATGCAGCTGTCAAATCCCATCTTTTCCGCGATCATGGGATCCAGGCGGTCCACCTTGTCGAGGTCTCCGTCGAAGAGTTCAAGGAAGGAGGCCTGCGTTCCGGTCGTTCCCTTGCTGCCGAGGAGCTTCAGGCCGGAAAGGACATGTTCGACTTCGCCGAGCGCCAGATAGAATTCCTGCATCCAGAGAGTCGCTCTCTTTCCCACTGTCGTGGGCTGCGCGGGCTGGAAGTGGGTAAAGCCCAGCGTCGGAAGACTCTTGTAGGCGTCTGCGAACTTGGAAAGCTCTGCCAAAACATTGATCAGTTTCCTGCGTACCAGGCGGAGCGCTTCGCGCATGATGATCACATCGGTATTATCTCCCACGTAGCAGCTTGTCGCGCCGAGATGGATGATGCCCTTCGCCTTGGGGCACTGCAGTCCATATGCATAGACATGGCTCATAACGTCGTGGCGGACGATCTTCTCACGCGCCTTCGCTTCCGCATAGTTGATATCATCGGCGTGTTCCTTGAGCTCCGCGATCTGCTCATCCGTGATCGGAAGTCCCAGCTCCTTCTCTGTCTCTGCCAGCGCGATCCACAGTTTTCTCCACGTTCTGAACTTCATGTCGGGAGAGAAGATATACTGCATCTCTCTGCTTGCGTATCTCTCGGAAAGAGGGCTCACATATCTGTCATTTGCCATGCTGTTTTCCTTTCTGTTTGGCAGCGGCTGCCGTCCGCAAGGGTGCGCCGACGCCGCTTCGCAATATAATAAACGGTTTCTTGTACTTGTTTTATGACCTTATACAGTATAACAATATTTTTTTCAATTTCAACACGCTGATGGGTAAAAGTAAGTCTCTCCTCAGAAAGAAGGCGCGTTGTCCGCCCTGAACTGGTCCCGAAGTTCCCGTATTCTCTGCTGCGCGTAGTTGTCAAAAGACTTAGCCTGCCCGTTGCGGAGGTAGCCGGCAAGGCGCTTGTTCTGCCTGCCCGCTGTGCCGTTTTTCCACTCGCGCTCTGCCTGCGCCGTGATCCGCGCAAGTTCAGCAGCCGCGTCCTCCAGTTCGGGATGTCCGCCTATGTATTCGGCAAAGGCGTCTTCGGGAATGGAAAACTGCAGCGCCGCCAGGTATCTGAGGCAGTTCTGCCTGCTGCCGGAGAGCCGCCATGCTTTTCCATAGCAGTCCGCCGCTTCCGCGTACCGGAATCCGCCGGCATACAGGAGTCCTTTTTCCGCCCAGATCCTGCCGCGCATCTCCCGCTCCAGTTCCGGCAGCTCATCCAGAATGCCATCCATCAGCTCGATGGCCTGCGTGATATGCCCCCGGGAAGCCGCGAACCTGGCCTCGCTGAGTCTGCGCTGGAAGGGTTCCATCCCCTTTCCGGAGGAGATCGAGGCCCGGATCCTCTCTATTTCGGCGACGCTCTGGTATCCGACATAGAGCAGGATCACTGAGGCGAAGTCCTCCACCGCGCACCGCCCCCGCAGAAGAGAGCGGAGCTGTGAAGCCAGTTCCGCAAGGCCGCAGGATTCCTCCAGCCAGACCAGAAGCTCGTGGTCCATGAGATCCTCGTCCAGAAACGACGCGCACTGCGCCAGCGAATAGCACAGTTCCTCCACTGTATAGACATTCCGGTCAATGATCCTGATCCGGTAGGGCTTCTCCGCGATCCGCCCTGTTGTCAAAATACTCCTACCCATTGATGGCTATCTCCTGTTCCCATTTCATTCCCGATGACGGGAAGATCTCTCCAAATCCCAGGTCCTCCGCTTCGATCCGCATGCGGTCCGCCGCGGTCATAGAGAGTCTCACTCTGAGCCTTGTCGTCGCTCTGGGCCTCTCCGGCATGTTTTCCAGTTTCACGGCGATCTCTCTGGGGCCGCCGCTGTCGACCGGCGTCTGCAGCAATACGATCTCGTCTCCATCCTCCAGGATGATGTCGATCTGGGAAGCCGCGTCATACCACTCTGTTCCGGCGTCCAGAAGCGCCTGATAGACCGGGCGTCCTTTCTTGAGGCACTGCATTCCGACATTGCAGCGGAGCGCGTCCGAACTCAGATAAAAGTACTTGTCCGCCCTGGAGGCCAATCCGCATGCAGCCATTGTGCTGTAAGCTGCCCCTTTGCTGTAAAGGGTGTCGCCCTGAAAAGCCCTTCTGCCTCTGCAGATCAGGTTCAGCGAATCCTTCATCCAGCCGCTGCTGAGTGTTTCACCGGTCAGATAGGCCGCGGAGAATTCCTTCTCCTGCATCAGTTCTTTGACAGTTTCGTAAAGGATGCCGTCCTTTTCCGCCGCGTCCGCATCCGCGGGGACCCGGAGCCTTCTCTCGCCCGGGAAGCAGACGATGGGCCGCGTCTTCTTATTAAAAGAAAGACTCTGCAGTACGATCTCCGCTTCCGACCAGCCGTCCACAAGAAGGATGGACTGTCTCCTCTGTTCCTCGTCCTGCATCAGCACATAGTGGTAAAAGGATTTGAGATGCTCCTCAAAGGAGATCTTGTCGAGTCCCGGATAGAGTATATCAGCGGCTAACCTGAAGAATCCGGCATGACTGCGGTCCATGACCTCGGTCGTAAAGGTCACCGCCTCGGTCTCTTCGGCCGTTACTTCAACAGATAACAGGGACAGGCAATATCTCATAAATCCGAGTAGGATCTGCGTGTATTCACCGCCCTGCTCATTCGCTTCATCCCCCATCTCGCCTGCTGCCAGCGTGAGAAGGTGCGTCAGTGGTTCCCTGCCGGCCTCCGCCGCCCTCTGATACGCTTCGTTTCCGTAAGCCCACTCGCCGCTTTGCGGATTCCTGAAAGCGGCTGCAGGGATGTTGAATTCCTCCCGTCCGGTCACATAGGAGAATGTGTGCGGGTCGATCCCGGCCGCGAGCCGGCGCGTATTCAGGTAAGAGAGCTGACAGAAGCGGTCTGTCAGGTCGATCCCCAGAAGATATTTTTTCTCAGGAAGTCTGGTAAATAACATTACTCTCCTCCTCTGTTCCGAACAGCGTCTTAGTCAGATACTCCTTCTTGGTGTACTCCCGCAGGAGTTCTGCTGTCTTCTCCCGTTCTCTGCGGTCTGCCGCCCTGCAGATCGCGTCGATCTGCGCGAAGCGGTCCGTCTGTACCAGATCGATCCTGGCGTCCTGCCCGATCGTGCCGCTCTCCACTATATTCTTCTCCTCCGGGTCATCCGTGATAAAGTAGTGGACCTGCTCCGCGTAAAACAGGAAGAAGGAACTGACATAGAAGCCTCGCACCATTTCCTTCATTTCTCTGGCCATGAAGGGCTCCTGTCTGCCGCCCCGGTCCAGTGCGCAGTGAATGACCACATGGCCCCTGGCCCCGCGCGCGCCTGCGGGATTGTGATATTCGATCATCGTCTCTCTGTCGTAGAGCCTGAGTGCCGGCCCCGCGCCGGCAAACTGCCTGTAGAAGGGGAACACGATCTCTTCCCGCAAAAGGGAGGACAGGAATCGCTCCGCTGCCGCCGCTTCTTTCTCGGAAAAATTCGCATTGCCTTCTGCCAGCGTCTTAAGGTATGCCAGCCTGCAGATCGCGGGCAGAGTGTGCCCCTCCCGATCCGCTTCCGTGATCAGATTCATGATCAGCGAATCCATATCGCGCCATTCCGCGAAAACATAGTGACAGTACTGCGCTATGCCTGCCGCGGATAATGTTCTGTGGGCTCCGCCCCTGTTGTACTGCCGCAGGAGCAGCGCTTCCTGGCTGTCTCCCATCTCGCCGCTGAACAGCATCTGGGACAGCAGTCTGTCTTCCGCCATGACAAAGGCGGGATCATCCGGATCCTCCTGTGCAGCTTCCATTACCGCGTCGCGCACCCGGCTCAGGTCCTCCATGAGCCCGTCATAAGTGTGAAGGATCAGTTCCAGGATGGGACTCTGCCGGTTTCCCCTCTCAAAGGCTGCCCAGGCGATCCTTCCGGCCTCTCTCTCCTTCGCGTCGTCATCCCGTGCTTTCTCCATGGCGCCAAGCGCCACTCCGGCAAGAAGTTCCGCTGTGCACCCTTCCGCACCTCCGGTTACGATCCAGTCTGCCGCCTCCGGGTCCATGCCGCACCGGTTCATGAGAGCGATCGCCCTGGTCCGGTCCTCTGTCTGCAGGTCGCCCGGCCTGAGAGTGCCGGCAACGGCGCGCAGTTTCTCCATATCTCCGCTCTTTTCATAGTAATCCATGAGGCGGAGCTTCAGACGGATCCTGTATGAATCAGCGATTCCCGCTGAACGCACAAGGATCTCACAGTACTGCAGCGTCTCGGGCGTAACGGCAAAGGTATCTCCCGCCGCGCCTGAGATCTCCAGCGCAAAGGGCAGATCGGACATCTCCTGCAGGGAGACCTGGTCCGGCGCCTTGACCGGATCCATCATGCGGTCGCACGTGTAGGGAACACTCGCGGTATAGCGATTGTGCTGCGCGTCCTCGAGGAAGATCCGATTGTCCTCTCCGTAAACAGGCATGATGCAGTTTCCGTTTTCCACAGGATAGACGCGCTCCTTGCTGCTCTGCGCGTAAACAGCGACTGCCTTTTTCATATTCATATGGGTTGTTCGCAGGTGGGACAGATAGGAAAGCTTGGTCAGGTCCCCTGCGTTATCGGGCCGGATCGATTCGTCCATAAGGGCCGCTGTGTACAGCGCCGCAAGATTGTCCGACATCCGGTGATCCTCGATCTGCGCCTGCAGAAAGGCCCTGATATCCTCCTGACACTGCGCGTAGATATCCGGATAGCGCTTTCTGTTCTGATACAGATAGCGATAGAAATAAGCCCTGTTCTCCAGGGGCAGCATTGTGCTCCGATACGTGCTGCGCATGATAGAATCCGGGATCACGCCGCTGTAATCCTCCGGCATGGACTGCAGGAAGCACTCTGAAAGGCGCACGATAGAAAGCCCTTTCTCCACGGCTCTCGAATACCATACAAAACTGTCCGGCGAGGTCTTTCCCCCGCGGATCAAAAGGGTGCAGATACTGCGCAGGATCTGCAGCTGCAGAGGCCGCATCCTCTCCTGCCCGTATGCGGTTGTCAATGTGCGGAAGAGCGATCCGGAAAACTCTCTTCTCCGTTCTGTCCTCTCCACCACTCCTTCCATGATCCGGCAGTCCAGGAGTTCCTTCCTGAGGGCATAGAGCAAAAGCTGCCTTTCAAATGCGTCTCCGCCGTAACGTCCGGTTCTCCTGTCCTCCCGAAGACTCAGATATTCGGGATCCGCCACGACCATATCCCACGCTTCCAGATACATAATGGGACTCCGGCATCCGTTCAGGAACTGCTTTTTGAGAAAATTCCAACGGGCCGGCGTACCGGGCGCATATTCGGGAAGAAGCTGCAGCATCATCCACGCGATCCTCCAGTCGGAGGGATTTCTTCTGTATCGCTCCCTGAGGATCCGTCCCACACGGGGTGTGATGATATCCGCGTCGTGATAGGCCAGCGCGGTCAGGAACTGCCTGTAACAGTACTCGACCTCCGATTCTCCTTTGTACTGGCTGTATCCCATTTCCAGCACTTCGTCCGCAGAGACACCCGCCAGTCTTCTCCGAACGCCTTCCAGTTCCATGACAGCCTGATGGATCCGGTTTTCCATCAGCATTAACTGCGCCGCATACAGCCGGGGCAAAACACTGTCCCTTCTGAGGTAAGACAGGCGCTTGATCAGTTCATCTGCCTGCCGCAGCCACTCGCCGTCATCGATCCCTCCCGCGAGGCCCTGCGCCTCTCTCGACCAGGCCAGGCGCAGGCGCTCGTAATGGCGCATCATCTCAAGCAGCGCTCTCCGGCTCTCCCGCTGCTGTCTGGCCCTTCCGTCACTCCGCCTTCTGTAGATGATCTCAACCGGGATCTGGATCTCCTGATAGGGGGAACGCAGATAGATCCTGCCGAAGTTCCTTCCGGCGTGCAGTCTGTGCCGCTCCACTTTGTAGGTAAACGTACAGGTATCGCCGATAAAATCTCCGCCCTCCAGATAAGAAGAGGAAGGAGAGAGAAACGAGCCGGACATAGTGACCTTCAGCTTCGTATATCCCCAACCGCGTCTGCGGATCGTGATCCTGTATTCCGGATTCTCTGTGTCTCTCGCCGAGCCTCCGATCTCAAAGATCTCCGTACGGATATCCTTTACGTCCGTCAGAAACTCCACCGGATCTTTTCCGCACGCGGCGATCAGGAACTCCTCCACGTTCTGTTCATTGCCGGGATACTGGGACAGTCCGCGGTACAGCATTTTCTCTTCGCCGGTCACGAGTGACTGCGCGAACTCCTTTTTATAAAACAGTCTGACCGCGCTTCCCCAGTCCTCGTCAGCCAGGGTCAAGAATCGGATGGCCGCAGTGTTTTGGCTCGAGATCTCGCTCAGCTCTTTGCCGGCGACCTGCGGACTGATCACTTCGGCCTTGAAGGGGAGTCTGTATTCCCCGCGATTGGAGACTATCCCTATAGTCCCTTCGGATACGTCTCCTTCCTGCAGGGTACCGGCGTCAAAGCGCCAGCTGATCCGGTCCGGATTCTGCGAAAAGCTGCTGCGCCGGGGCTGCATGTGGAAATTGTCCGAGGTCACAAAGCCGGTCACCGAGACGCCGGGAGGCCCCGCGATGACGAACTGGCCCTCTGCGATTCCACCCGGGTTCACCTGTATGCGCAGGATCTCCGGCGTGATGCTCAGACCTTTATCCGAAATATTGTATTCTTCGTCCGCCATATTGGAGGCGGTATAAACTTCTCGATATCCCATACTCTTACGCTCCGAAGCCCATAATTTCCCAATATACAAGCATTATAGCATGATTATGAGAGCAGAAAAAGACGACCCTGCCCGTCTGATGCGGTCAGGGTCGCCATTGACATTCAAATTCTATACAGTTTCTATACAGCCTTTATGCGCGTTCGGCTTTAGCGCTCTTATGCTTCGGGCGCCTCTTCCTGTGCGGGCTCCTCAGAAGTTTCCTTTTCCGCTTCCGCTCCCTTGGTGAGCATGAGCATGATCTCATTGGATCTCACGATGAAGCTCGCCATATCCTCGGCGGAAAGGGGTGCGTTCTGGATCTGGGCCAGGTCATACAGCTGCTGGCAGATCAGTTTAGTATTGGCGCTGTCCTCGTGGTCCATGACATACTTGACAAGCGGGTGCTTGGCGTTGAGGATCAGTGTCTGGCCTTCCTTGCCCCAGTCGGGCATTCCCATTCCCATGCCGGATGCGGCGTACATCTTCATCATGTCCGCCATTCTGCGGCTCTGCTCATCGACTGTCAGCATGGAAGCGGTCTTCTTATCTCTGAGATTCTCGATCTTAACGCCGAGCTTATCGTTCTTGACCGCCTTACGGATCATCTTTTCCAGCTTCTCAGCCTGCTCCTTCAGTGCCTCCGCGGCTTTCTTGCCTGTGCGGGACTTGAGAGCCTCCTGGATATCGGCGTCAATTCTTGCGAAGTGAAGTCCCTCATTCTTAGCTTCCAGCTGCTGAATGAAAGGCTGGTCAATGGTGTGATCCAGGATGAAGGCCTGCATCTTGTTGTTTCTGAACATGCGGATATACTGGCTCTGCTGCTGCGGATCCGTCACGTAGTAGATGGTGTGATCGACAGGCTCTTCCTCTGCCTTTTCTTCAGTCTCAGCGGAATCCCTGACGACCTCGGCCTCTATCTTTTCGCCGTTCTCGCCTGTCGCTGTCTCTGTCTCCTCCGCCTCGGGATCGATCTTGTTGACATTGAGCGCTTCAGGGGTCGTAAGATACTTGCCGTCCAGATCCTTGAAGAGGATGTAATCGGTCATTCTTGTGCAGAACTTGTCGTCTCTGAGGCAGCCGTACTTAATGAAGGGGCTGATGTCGTCCCAGTACTTGTCATAGTTCTCTTTGTCGGTCTTGCACATGCCGGCCAGCTTGTCCGCCACCTTCTTGGTGATGTAGTCGCTGATCTTCTGCGCGAATCCGTCATTCTGCAGCGCGCTTCTGGACACGTTGAGAGGAAGATCGGGGCAGTCGATGACGCCCTTCAGCAGCATCAGATACTCGGGAATGACTTCCTTGATGTTATCAGCGATGAATACCTGGTTGTTGTAGAGCTTGATCACGCCTTCTGCCGACTCATATTCCAGATTCAGCTTGGGGAAATACAGGATTCCCTTGAGGTTGTAAGGATAATCCATGTTCAGGTGGATCCAGAACAGGGGCTCCTTGTAGTCTCTGAAGACCTTTCTGTAGAATTCCTTGTACTCCTCCTCTGTACATTCGCTGGGATTCTTGCCCCACAGGGGATGCGTGTCGTTGAGCAGTACGGGGCGCTTGCGGATCTTGAGTTTCTTCTCCGCGGGCTCCTTGTCATCTTCCTTCTTCTCGGGCTCCATGACCTCGATGACAACATCGTCCGGTGTCCTCTCGGATTCAGCAATGACCTGGGTCTCCTTCGTATCCTTCTCGGACAGATAGATCTCCGTAGGCATGAAGGAGCAGTATTTCTGGATCACTTCCTGCGCCCTGTAGTAGTTGGCGAACTCCACACAGTCCTCAGTCAGGTGCAGAGTGATCGTTGTGCCAAAAGTCTGTCTGCTGCCCTTGTCCATTGTATATGTGCTGCCGCCGTCGCACTCCCAGTGAACCGGCTCCGCGCCTTCCTGATAAGAAAGAGTATCGATCTCAACAAGATCCGCTACCATAAAAGAGCTGTAAAAACCCAGTCCGAAGTGGCCTATGATCTGGTCATCACTGGTCTTGTCCTTGTATTTCTCAAGAAACGCCTCCGCGCCGGAGAATGCGATATTGTTGATATATTCCTTCACTTCCTCAGCGGTCATTCCGATACCGTTATCGGATACCGTGATCGTCCTGTCATCGGGGCTGACCTGGATATCGATCCTGGCCTTGTAGTCATCCGGCAGGGCGAAATCTCCCATCATGTCAAGCTTCTTGAGCTTGGTGATCGCGTCGCAGCCGTTGGAGATCAGCTCTCTGTAGAAGATATCGTGATCGCTGTACAGCCACTTCTTGATAATGGGAAACATATTCTCGCTGTTAATAGATAATGATCCTTTCTCTGCCATGTTTGTTCTCCTTTATCATCTATATATGAATTTGTATGAATGTACGGATTCAGAGCCCGCAGGCTCCCACAACAGTGAGTTTAGTCCCCTGACCGGTAAATGTCAATAAAAAATTAGCACTCATTAAGCATGAGTGCTAACAATTGTCCTTTTTGCCGCGGTTTCTGCAGCTTGTTTCCCGCAGCTTTCTATATTACCGCCCGTCTTCTGCCGCGTTCTCGACCGCTTTATCCTTTCCAAGGCTCGATGTTCCGAAGTACTTGGCATAAATTTCCGAAAATCCGGGTGTATCCGTGAGATTCTCAACATCCGCCAGCTGCACCGTATTCCAGAGCTGTTCGTTCAGGTCATAATCCAGCGTCGTGCAGAAGCTGTCATACCGCTCCTCGAAGTTTGTGCCGATGCTGTTATAGACTTTCTGGGCAAGCGCGTACTGCTCGAAGAGATCCTGCAGCACTTTCTCATCGATACCGATATATGCCCTCTCTTCCTCCGACATACTCTCATAGTACTCGGTCTGCGCCTCGTCGGCCAGCGTCTCTTCCGCGTCCGTCAGCATGATGTTGTCCTGTACGGCCAGAAGAAGCATGACCTTGAGCCTGGATGCCTCAGAGAGCGCTCTCTGCTCAATGGCTTCCTTCAGCTCATCGCCCTCTCCGCTTTCCCAGACTTCGCGGCCGAATGTCCGCTCGCAGTGCTTCTGCAGATTGATAAGGAACACGTTATATTCAGGGAGCGTACAATTTGTATTGCCGATACGGAACAGCTCCTGTTTGCCGTATCCCCTGGTCATCACAAGTCTCTTTCCGCATCCGGTCATCGCGAGAGAAGCGATCAGCATAATGGCCAGCAGCGCGACGCGCGCCGCCCGCTTTCCGCTATTCTCCATATCTTTTATCCGTCCTTTCCGTAAAAGGCTCTCAGCGCCTTTGATACGTCCGTCAGTTCTGTATCCTGGCCAAAATACCGTCGGCCACGCACAATCCGTTAGCGGAAGCCTGCTGCAGGCCGCGCGTGATGCCCGCGCCGTCGCCGATCGCGTACAGGCCTTTCACACTCGTCTCAAACTGTTTGGAGACGACAACGCGGTTGGAGTAGAACTTGACCTCCACGCCGTAGAGCAGCGTCTCATCGGAAGCGATGCCGGGCGTCACCTTGTCGAGCGCGAAGATCATCTCCTCCAGGTCCACCATGATCCTGTGCGGCAGCACCAGGGAGAGATCTCCGGGCACCGCGTCCTTCAGTGTGGGGATCAGGTTGTTGCGGCACATGCGCTCCTCCGTAGTTCTTCTGCCTCTTCTGAAATCGCCGAAAGTCTGCACCATGATGCGGTTTCCGCAGAGCATGTTGGAGAGCTGGGCGATCTTCTTGCCGTACTCGATGGGAGTTCTGAATGGCTTTGTGAAATTCTTGGAGACAAGCAGGGCAAAGTTGGTATTGTTTGTCTTGTATTCTTTGCTCTTGTAGGCATGTCCGTTGACGACCGCCAGATTGTCATCGTAATATTCCGTCGCTACTTCTCCCGAGGGATTGGTGCAGAATGTGCGGACTTTGTCATCAAAGGTAGGCGTGTAGTAGATCAGCTTAGCCTCGTAGAGATTCTCATTGAGGAACTGCATGATCTCATCCCTGACTTCCACACGGACGCCGATATCCACGGTGCCCGCCATGGACTCGATCCCGAGCTTTTCGCACTGGCCGTTCAGCCAGTCCGCGCCGTCGCGGCCGACCGCCACAACGACTCTTGGCGCGTAAAACTTCTCGTCCTTTTCCGTCTCTACGCCCACGGCGCTTCCATCACTGATCAGGATCGTTCTGACGGGATCGTCGAAACGCATGTCAACGCCCGCGTCCTGCAGATGATGCTGGAGCTTTTTATAGATCTCGTATCCCTTCTCGGTGCCGAGATGGCGGATCGGGCACTCCACAAGCTTCAGGTTTGCGCCGATCGCCTTGGCGCGGATCTGCTGGATCTCCTTCTCCTTGCCAACACCGTACACATTAGTATCGGCACCGAACTTGAGGTAGATCTGATCCGATCTCTCGAGCAGTTCTTTGGCCTGTGTGTACCCGAGAATATCCGGCAGAGTGCCGCCGACATCCGGTGAAAGAGAAAGCTTGCCGTCCGAAAAGGCGCCTGCGCCGGCAAATCCGGTCGTGATCGCGCAGGGATGACAGCCGTTGCAGTGTTTGGTCTTTCTCTTGGGGCAGTAACGCTTCTCTATTGAGTGCCCCTTCTCCAGAAGAAGAACGCGCAGATCCGGCCTCTTCTCCTTGAGCTCATAGGCGCAGAAAATGCCGCCAGGGCCTGCACCGATAATGATCACATCATACTTTTCAGACATGTTATTCTCCGTTTCCCGAGCGTGTCCTCACGCTCTCTTTCTCTCGTATTTAATAAATGTATATGCAAGGTCAAAATACGTCTGTTCATCGCTGTCAGCCGTGATCTCCCATTCAGGATCCTCGTCCAGGTTGGGGAACCAGGCGTCGGCCGCATACGCGTAATCCACCTTGGTAATGTGCGCTGTATCGCAGTAAGGAAGCATCTGTCTGTAAATGCTCTCCCCTCCGATGATATAGACGTCCTCGGACGGGTAGGCTTTGAGTTCCGACAACAGCTCCTCGATGCTGTGTACAACTGTCGCATTCTTCACTTTATAGTCAGGATTCGTTGATAGGACGATATTGACACGGCGGTCCAAAGGCTGCGCCATGGGAAATGTCTCCAGCGTCTTTCTTCCGTATACGACAACCTTGTCCAGCGTCTCCTGCCTGAACATTCTGTGGTCGGCCGGAATGCGCACAAGGAGCTGCCCCTTATAGCCGATCGCCCAGTTCTGGTCTACTGCTGCTATCAGATTCATAGATCTCTCCTCTTGATCATTATCTCTTATATTTCTCACAAAGCGCTTCCAGGTCGCGGGAGAAGCGCTCCAGGTCCTTATTGGGAAGTCCCTGGCACTTGTTGACAAAATCCAATACCATTCGCGCGGTAAGCTTGAGCTTGGTAAAGGAGTTGGAAACAGTCCTTCCAGAAGTCGCCTTGCTGATCGGAATTCCCTCCGTGATCTGTATGAACTTGCCTGCCGCCAGATCGTAGCGCGTGCCGCTGAAAGGCGCCGCAGCCCGAATCCCGCATTTTTCGCTGAGCGTCTCCGCAAACAGCTCTGCCACCTTGTCTTCTCCGTGTACGACAAAGACCTGCCTCGGTTTGTACTTGAATCCCTCGATCCACTCCAGAAGGCCCAGCCTGTCCGCATGGCCTGAAAGTCCGGGCAGTGTGTAGATCCGCGCGCGGACGGCCACGTCTTCTCCGAAGAGCTTGATCTCCTTGGCGCCGTCCTGGATGCGCCTTCCGGGCGATCCCTGCGACTGATAGCCTACCATCAGGATCGTGGAATCTTCTCTCCATAGATTATACTTGAGGTGATGCTTGATGCGGCCGGCGTCGCACATGCCCGATGCGCTGATGATGACCTTGGGTACCGTATCTTCGTTAATGGCTTTGGATTCCTCTGTCGTGATCGTGAGCTGCAGGTTGGGGAAGGATATAGGATTGATCCCCTTTGCCAGAAGATCCAGCGCTTCCTGATCATAGCACTCGTTTCCGCATTCATAAAAGATCTCCGTTGCGTCCACAGCAAGGGGGCTGTCCACATAGACCGGAAAGCCGGGGAAATCAGGCACCAGATTATTCTCCTTGATCTGCCGGATATAATACAGGATGACCTGGGTCCTGCCCACTGCGAAAGCGGGGATCACAACATTGCCTCCCCTGTGGAAAGTCTCTGAAATGACCTCCGCCAGGTCCTCGACCACGTCGATGTCGTCCTTCTCATGGATCCGGTCGCCGTAGGTGGATTCCATGACCACATAGTCCGCCTCGGCCGTCAGTTCGGGGTCCTTGAGGAGCGGCTGGCTCTTGTTGCCCAGGTCTCCGGAGAAGACGATCTTCTTCTGCGTATTCCCTTCCTCCAGCCACAGTTCAATACTGGCGGACCCCAGAAGGTGTCCCACATCGGTAAAGCGGAAGCGGACGCCTTCGCAGGCGCTGAATATTTTGTCATAGGGATAGCTGACGAAGAGCTTGATCGTCTCCATGGCGTCTTCCATGGTATAGATAGGTTCATAGCCCTCTCCGTCCACTTTTCTCTTTGCTTTCTTGTTTCTCCACTGCGACTCCATTGTCTGGATATGCGCCGAGTCGCGGAGCATGATATCGCAAAGGCTCGCAGTCGCTTTGGTGGAAAGGATCTGCCCCCTGAATCCGTCGTGATAGAGCTTGGGCAGCATACCCGAGTGATCGATATGCGCGTGCGTCAGAAAAACAAAGTCGATCTCCGAAGCGGGGACCGGAAGTTCTGCGTTCTCATAGCGGTCTATACCCTGCTCCATACCGCAGTCTACCAGGAATTTCTTCTTGCCCACCTGCAGAAAATGACAGCTGCCCGTCACTTCGTGATCCGCGCCGATAAACATTAATTCCATATGTGCCTCCCTTTCGCAAGCCGCAGGATCCGGCGTATCCTGAGGCGGACAGCTGTTACAGCCTCCGCGCTCAAATTCCCCAGATCGCTTTTCGTATCAGATACAGGAGCAGCAGGTGCCCCGGATAGAACAGATAAAAGAAGTACTTGTTCTGCTTTCCTCTCTTTCCATTATAACACCAGATCAGCCCAAATCCCGTGATGGCCAGAAGCTCATTGTGGTTGTAATACGTGAGCCACGCCCATGCGGCCGGGATTGACAGGCTTCTTACCCTGTACAGAAGATACAGGATCAAAATACAGAGCACACCTCCGTAAGAATAGTCAAATCCGCCCCACTTGGCAAGCCGGCAGGCAGCGTACGCGGCCGCGGCGCTTCCCGCAGTGAAGAGAATGATCCTCACAGCCATATTGTCCGCCCATGCGGGCAGCGGGATCATGGGAACGTCTTTGAAATGGGCCGACGATCCGTATATGACCGGTCTCCACCGGAGCGGTAGAAGTCTTGCAAGTACATCCACACACCATATCAGCGCAAATCCTGTCGCCAGCGTGAACAGGGTGTCTCCATGCCTCTTCTGGGACTCCGGAAAGACCAGAAGATAAAAGGGAACCGCCGACACCAGCGCAAAGACGATCAGCCGGCTCAGATATTTTACTCTGCTGCGCGTATGGATGAATCCCTCTACCAGCAGAAAACAGAACACGGGAAAGGCAAGCCTTCCGATCCCTCTGCCGATCTCATCGAGGAGCTCTCCATGGGGGATCACATACATCAGTCTCTTGCCATTCGCGGCTCTGGCCACTTCCAGAAAACTCAAAGTGGCGTGATCGATAAACATTGTTATGATCGCGATTTTTTTGATCAAGGCGGCGTCCACTGTGCCTTGCATTTCATCCCACAGGTCCATTCTCTTCCCCGTCACTCAAATCCGCCGCGTTTGCATCCGCTTCTGACTCATAAGCGTCGGCTTCTGACTCGTAATCCTCTGCTCCGTTCGCGCCGGCTTCCGACTCATAAGCGTCGGCCTCTGACTCGTAATCTTCTGCTCCGTTCGCGTCGGCTTCTGATTCGCAGTATTCCGACTCAGGTCCGTAATCCTCTGTATTCGGTTCATTATTCTGAGGCTTGCCGGTGTTCTGACTGCTGCTGCCCAGATCCAGGCGCTGTCTCTCTACCAGCTCAGCGAAAAATCCCTGATTCGCGATCAGTTCATCGTAAGTTCCGTCCTCAATAAACCTGCCGCCCCGCAGCACCAGGATCCTGTCGCAGGCCTGAATGGTGGAGAGGCGGTGCGCGATCACCAGTCTCGTGCACTTATAGGAATCAAGCGCCTTGGTCACCTTTTTCTGGGTGAGATTGTCAAGCGCCGATGTCGCTTCGTCAAAGATCAGGATCCTGGGGTTGGGTGCGATGGCTCTCGCGATCAGAAGCCTCTGCTTCTGGCCGCCGGATATGCCGCCCTGTCCCTCGGAGATGATCGTCTGCATGCCCATGGGCATTTCCCGGATATCATCCGCTATACCTGCCGTCTCAGCCGCCTTCCACGCGTCATCCAAAGTCAGCCAAGGCGCGGAAATAGTGATATTCTCGAATATACTGCCCATCATGAGCTTTCCGTTCTGCATGACTACGCCGATATGCCGTCTGAGAGAGCGAAGGTCCAGTCCGCTGATATCTTTGCCGTCGTAATAGACGGCACCCTTTTTGGGTTTCTCAAAGCCCAGCAGGATCCTTACCAGTGTGGACTTTCCGCATCCGGTCTCACCAACGATCGCGATATATTCTCCCGACTTGATCCTGATGCTCAGATCGTTCAGGATATTCGGCATGTTGTCCGCATATCGGAAACTCACATGGCTCATTTCAATGTTTCCGCTGAGCCTGGTCACAGTCTGCTTTCCGCCGGCTGTTTCCGGCTCCTCATCCAGGATCGGCTTCACCATCTCATAAGTAGGACGTATACCCGCGATCAGGAGCGCGATGCTCGACATCTGCATAAAAGCGCCCGTGACATAGCCGTAAGCGGCTGTGAACGCAATATAGTTGTCATAGCTGACGCCGCTTTTGATGGCGGCACTGTACATGATCACCACACCGACCAGGTTGATAGCCGCAGAGATCACAGAGTTCATCTTGATGATCAGCGGAGGATTATACAAAAATCCCGCTTCTTTGGCGTAGAGCCTTCCCCAGCGGGCAAAGGCGCGCTTCTCAGCGCCGGCCAGCTTGATCTTCTGGATGCCGGTGATCATTGCGTAATTCATACCGTTTTCCTGCGCCGCCAGCTGCATGGAAGACCTCGACACCTGCGTATTGAGCAGCGTCGATACGATCGAGAATACGACCGTCGCAAGCGTGATCGCCAGTGCCGGTACTACAAGCGCCGGTGTATAGTGGAAGATCTGAGCGATGTAGACCACAGAAAACAGCGATGTAAGTCCTGTTGAAAATACGGTCGAGGCAAGCTGTTTGCACAGCGTCGTGGCAGACTGCGTCCGTGAATAAAGCTCACCGGAACTGAACTTTCTGAAGAAAGACGCGGGCATGGACAGGATCCGCATCATGACCGCCGCTTCGATCGCCACAGTCTCCTTGGTCTGCGCGGCCTGCCCGATCAGATTGCTCATCGATGAAAACAGAAGTTCGCCTACTGCAGTACAGATCATAAAGAAAGCCAGTGCGTAGAGCATAGGCATCTGTCCGCTCCGCAGGACCTTTCCGTACGCCAGCTTGCTCAGCATAGGCGTAAGCGCACCGACTGCAGTCAATGCCGCTGTGCTGATCACGATCAGAGCGTGATCGGAAACCGATCTGGCCAAGGCCATATAGAGGAGCAGATCCTTGATCCCGATCTTTCTCTGCGGAAGCGGTTTATAAAAGCAAAGACCGTCCTCTTCAAACAGCTCCTGATTCTCTTTATTGACCATGCACTTCTTCTGCGTGCGGGGATCAATGAATTCATAGCCGAACAGCTTTCCGGGCAGAACCGCGACCGGGACCTTATCCTCCTTAAAGATCAGGAGCATGGGGCCTGCCGCGTCTTTGTACCATCCGGGCGGAAGCTTGACCGCTCTGCGCATGATCCCGTGAGGATCCAGCAGATAGTCCAGCTGGTCATTGAGGTCCGTGACGTCGTCGGGAATCTCCCTGCTGCGGATGTACATGCTGCCAAGGATCGCGTCGATCGCGTTTTTGGTCTTTATGCGGTCGCTTTCCAGCACTGCCTGGAATTCCCTGCCCATGACGGCTCCGGCCATCTCCAGAAAGGAATCTTCAAACAGTTCCTCGTCATTTAGTTTTCTAAGACGGATTTGTTCGTCAAACCAGCCCATAATCAGTTGTCCTTCCTGCCTTAATTGCTGCTGACCAGCTCTGTGTAAAGGCCGCCTAACGCATAGAGTTCTTCATGGGTCCCTCTCTCGGCCACGAGACCGTGGTCCATGACAATGATCTCATCACAATCCCGGATCGTGGAGAGCCGGTGCGCGATCACGATCGTCGTGACGCCTCTGTCGCGGATCGAGCGGACTACATTGAATTCCGTCCGCGCGTCCAGCGCCGACGTCGCTTCGTCCATAATGACGATCGTGGGATCCTGCGCCAGAACTCTGGCGATCTCCAGCCTCTGTTTCTCACCTCCGGAGAAATCCGTGCCGTTTTCCTTGATCGTATACTCATAACCGCCGTCACGTTCCATGATCTTGTCGTGGATCTGGGCGTCGCGCGCCGCGAGGATCACCTCGTAGTTCTCGATCGTGGTATCCCACATCTTGATATTGTTGGAGATCGTATCTTCAAACAGCGTGATATCCTGATCTACGACAGCCAGCGATCCCCTGAAAACAGCTTTATCGATCTCCCCGATCGGCTTTCCGTCAAAGAGGATCTCACCGCTCCAGGGCTGATGCAGACCCGACAGGAGCTTGGCAAGTGTGGATTTGCCGCTGCCGGAAGCGCCGACAAAGGCAACGCTCTTCCCGGGCTCAAGCGTCATGCTGAAATCCTGGATCAGGGGCTTTCCCAGAGGCGCGTATCCGAACGTGACGTTCCTCATCTCCACCTTGCCGGAAAGCTTGGCGTAGGATACGTCCTCCGCTCCGGCGTCCGCCTCATTCTCCGCAAGCGGATCGATACGGTATTCCATAACGTCCTCGATCCGTTCCATCTCTGTCCGCAGCTGCTGGACTGTCTGTCCGGTCGAGATCAATGTATTGGCCGGGGCAAGAAAAGCCTTCATATAGACGCTGAACTGCGCGATCATACCGGGTGTAAACTGCCCTTGCATCGCTAGCCGGATTCCCATGCACAGGACAAGCACATCCGTGATCCCCGAGACGATCTGGGGAAGGAGCCCCAGATATTCATCCATTTTCGTAAAGCGCACATCCTGAAGGTTGACGCTGGCCTGATAGCCTGCCCATCTGCCAAAAAATCCATTCTCCGAACCGCTTGCCTTGATGGATTCGATCATCTCGATCCCCGCCACAGTGGTGCCTGACAGCTTGCCGTTGTCGCGGACCGCGACTCTGGTGATATTGATCCGCTTCTCCGAGATATATCGGGAAAACACCGCATTTATGAGTACCGTGACCAGTCCCATGATCGTCATGATCACGCTCATTCGCAGCATGACCGCGAGATAAAAGACCATCATACCGGTATTGAGCGCCAACGGCGCGAATGTATTGACGAGGTTTGACGCGACCTCCGAGTTGGAGTTCTGCCTGGACTGAATGTCTCCCGCCATTCGCTGGGAAAAGAATTCCATAGGCATCCTGAGGATCTTCCACATGAATTCCGAATTGCCCACGATCGCTAGCTTGCCGTTGATCCGCATGGAATACACGACGTTGATCCAGGAAACTGCCAGCTGTATAGCCGTAAACACGGACAGAAGGATCAGGAAGGGAATAGCCCAGTCCGGATTCCTGCCGGTCAGCAGCCGGTCCATGAAGACCTGATAGAAGCCGGGAGATATCACTTCACACAGCGAGGAGATAATGGTCGTCAGGACGACGAACACGATCGCCGCTTCCGCCCCCTTCAGTCTCTTTCTGGCAAAACCCAGAATGCTCTTGGGTTTTCCCTCCGGCTGGAAGTTTTCACCGGGCGAGAACATGAGGCAGATCCCCGTAAAGGACTCGTCGAATTCCTTCATAGAAACTTCGATCTTTCCCCTTGCGGGATCATTGAGGACTGCCGCGTCCTTTTTAAATCCGTCCAGGACGACAAAGTGGTCAAAATTCCAATGGATAATACAGGGAAACGTCGCATTTGCCATCAGTGCCTGCGGCTCTACCTTATATCCGTCGGCATTAAGCCCGTAATGTCTGGCTGCCTTGAGCACGTTTCCCGCATTGGAACCGTCTCTGGAGACGCCGCAGTCCACGCGCACCTGTTCGAGCGGGATCCACTTCTCATAATAGGAAAGAACCATTGTCAGGCAGGCCGCGCCGCACTCCAGCGCCTCCATCTGCATGATGACCGGGACTTTGGCTATGCCTTTTTTGACCGGTTCTTTGATCTTTTTACTGTTATTACTCATTCTTAAGCCTCTGCTGATCTTAAGTCTCTCCTGATCCTTAAGCCTCTGATGACTGCCGGGACCTGAGAGCCCCTTGCCGGTACTGTCTATACTTTTACGAATCGATCACATACTAATTGATCACGAATTTGATCGGATGCACGGATTCAACAGTAATACTCGCACTGTATACACCGTCCTTCAGGTCCGTATCCGCCTGTACCTCATACGCCCAGTCCCCGGGATTCAGATCGGTCGTCTCCAGAACGTACTCACTGACTTCATAGGGGATCTTCACAGGCTCCTGAGAGATCTCGCGCACGGCTGTTGTCTCCCCGCCCACAGAGATCGACATGCCTTCCTTTACCTTTTCCCGGTCTGTCACTTTGATATAAAGAGTCAGGTTTCCTCCTGCTGCTGTGCCCGCGCCTTCTACAGTCGTGTATAAGTTGCCGAAGATTCCCCAGACAATACCGCCGGCTAAAATGAGGATGATACCGACCAGCGCCATCCAGATCGCGGGACTTGTGACGTGGATATAATCATTGAGCTGTTCGGGCGATGCCACTCTCTCAACTGCTTTTTTTCTGAATAATTCTTTATTTTCCATAGCTGATCCCCATTCCTTTGTGTTAAATGCGCCTGACAGCAGGCGTCCGGATTAAGTCCAACTTATATTATACTGTAGAATCGGTCACGCGCAAAGAAAGATTCACGCAAGATCCTCCTGCCGCCTTAATGTTCCCAAAAGACGGTATGTTTTGTGATAAAATAATAGACATAACAGCAGTCCGCAGACTGCTTCGGATATTTTGTATAACAGAGTCCTATTTCAGTATATAAGGGGAATATTTCATGAAAAAAAGGCGCCGCTACTCGCTCGCTTTTAAACTATACTTGCTGATCATTGTTTTGATCTTCTCCTGTTCCTGCTTTTCCATCCTGGCAGGCTATTGGGAACATGTCCGCACGACCGACAGGTTCTACCAGGATCTCTCGAGAAATGTTGCACAGACAGTCAGCAACGCGATCAACGGCACAAGGGTCAGGCTCCTTCTTGACGCTGCACATGACAGCGAATATCAGAAGATCCGCGCTGAGGCGATCGAGAAGCAGGATGAAGCCCTGATCCGGGATTATCTGGTGCAGCGTGATCTGCTTCTCACCTACGACAATATCAATGAACTCCTGGTTCAATTCTCTCAGTATATGGACGTCAAATATATCTATTTGCAGTCCATCGAGGAAGGCGTCTTCTGCAGACTCATCGATCCCGATGCAGGCTATTACTCTTTTGGCCTGATCGATATTCTGGACGGTCCCTATATGCAGTACAGCGGCAGCAACCAATCGATCCCCGCGACGATCTCCAGTACAGTGGACGGAGTTCTCTGCACAAGCTTTGAACCGGTCTATGATTCGGAAGGAGATCCCGTTGCCGTAATAGGCGTCGACGTCAGCATGGAGTCGCTTCGCCAAAAGCACTTGCATTTCGCGCTCATGAGTATCCTCAACGCACTGATCGTTTCATTGGTCGCAGCCGCGTCCGGCGTATTCTTTATGCAGCGCAACGTCACGGAGCCGATCAATAAGCTGTGTACCGAGACCAGAAAATTCACAGAGAAAAAGGGGCAATATACATCCACGGACATCATTGATCTGCACTTTAACAGCCATGACGAGATCGAAGATCTCTACCATGAGATCCGCTCCATGGAGAGAAGAGTCGTCAGGTACCTGGAGCACCTGGTCAAAGTCACGGGGGAGAAGGCAAGGTCCCGCACAGAGCTCAGCATCGCGGCGCAGATCCAGTCCGACATACTGCCCAGCAAATTCCCGGCATTTCCTGACAGGGCTCAGGATTTTGACCTGTATGCCTCCATGGATCCGGCCAGGGAAGTGGGCGGCGATTTCTACGATTTCTTCCTGGTCGACGACGATCATCTGGCCCTGATCATCGCGGATGTATCAGGCAAGGGAATTCCTGCCGCCATGTTCATGGCCATCGTCAAATCGCTGCTCAAGAACAATGTCGCATCCACCGTCGGCGCCGCTCCCTCCGAGATCATCGCGATACTCAACAACCGGATCTGCGCGAGCAACCAGAGCGGTATGTTCGTATCCGTGTGGCTCGGCATCCTTGAGATCTCAACAGGTATTCTCACTGCCTGTAATGCCGGACATGAATATCCGGTGCTGTGCCGCAATGGAAAGTCCTTTGAAGTCATAAAGGACAAGCACGGTCTTGTAATGGCCGCCATGGAAGACGTTCCTTACACCGATTATCAGATCACTCTGGAGCCCGGTGACAGGCTTTTCGTCTATACGGACGGCGTTGTCGAAGCCACCAGCAGCCGGACGGAACTTTTCGGTATGGACAGAATGCTCGATTCCCTGAACAGAGATCCCGAGGCGTGTCCCAGAGAACTGATCGAGGAGGTCAGCGCTACGATCGAGGAATTTGTCGGGAATGCGCCTCAGTTTGACGATATCACGATGCTGGCGGTCACTTATAAACCGCATCAGAAGTAGTCCCTCTTCCTGCGATTCCGGTACAGCAAATACAGAAATGAAGACAACAAAAGCCTGCCCCTCTGAGAGGAACAGGCTTTTAGTATGATACATGATCAATCTGATCCGCGCGCCGCGGCTTCGCTTATTCGATCGTGATGATATCCGAGAAACCGGTGATATCAAAGATCTCTTTTACGTCGCTGCAGAGATTTCTCACTGAAAACGCGCCGTCTGCGCCCATAGCCTTGCGGGCTCCAAGGACGACACGGAGTCCTGCTGAGGAGATGTATTCCAAATTCTCAAAATCCAGAACTAAGGCCTTGGTCCCTTCCAGGTTCTCCTTGATCGTAGTCTCCAGCTCCGGAGCCGTCATCGTATCAAGACGGCCGGAAACCTTCAGGATCATCTGATTTCCTTCTTTTTTCTTATCAATTGTCATACTGCCTCCTCTGTTCAAACCCCAAATACTAACGTTCTTATTCCTCGAAGAATACTACGCCGCCTTCATATTTCTCAGCGATGAAGTTCTTGATCTCATCGGAGCGAAGAACTTCTACCAGCGCCTTAATTCCTTCGTTCTCTTCGTTTCCTGCCTTGACCGCGATGACATTGACATAAGTCTTGGCCGCTTCGGAATCGCTCTCCTCATATGCGAGCGCATCTCTTGCCGCGATAAAGCCTGCTTCCAGTGCATAGTTTCCGTTCATTACCGAATATGCGACTTCGTCCTTGACGTGAGGGATCTGTGCTGCCTCAAGCTCCTTGATCTCCACATTGTGAGGGTTCTCGGCAACGTCCTGCTTGGTTGCTGTGATGCCGGCGCCTTCCTTGAGAGTGATGATGCCGTTTTCCTGAAGGAGCAGAAGCGCTCTCGCCTCATTGGTCGTATCGTTGGGGATCGCGATGACATCGCCTTCGCCGATCTCTTCAAGTGTGCTCTTGGTTCCGGGATAGATTCCCAGAGGCTCATAGTGGATACGGCCTGCTACTACCAGATCGGTCCCTTTCTCGGCATTGAAGCTGTCCAGGTAAGGAACATGCTGGAAATAGTTGGCGTCGATCTCGCCGCTGTTAACGACTTCGTTGGGCTGTACATAGTCCTCAAAGACCTTGATCTCCAGATTATATCCTTTTTCAGCCAGGAGGGGCTTAGCCTGCTCAAGGATCTCAGCGTGGGGGATGGGGCTTGCCGCGATCGTGATCGTTGTAAGCTCTCCGCCCTCTGCAGGTGCTTCCGCCTCTGTCTCCGCCTTGTCATCCGATGCTGCAGGTGCTGCGCCGGATCCGCCGCAGCCTGCAAGAAGTGTCGCTGCGATGACTGTTGCGGTAAGGAATGAAATCAGTTTCTTTTTCATAATGTTCTCCTCTCCTGAACACCACTTGATCTGCGCTTTCGCGCATGGTGTTCCATTACCTCTATATTATCCCTCAAGCCTTCCTTCTGTCCAGTCGAGATGCAAGTCTCATGCCCACAAACTGGAAAATCTGCACGATCGCGACCAGAAGAATGACTGTCACGATCATAATATCGAACTGGTAGCGGTAGTAACCGTACTGGATCGCCACGTCGCCGAGACCGCCGCCGCCGACTGTACCCGCCATAGCGGAATAGCCGAGGATGGTCGCGAAGGAGATCGTGACGCCTACGATCAGAGAGATCCTTGCTTCTACAAGAAGAACCTTGGTGATGATCGTTTTCGTATCCGCTCCCATAGCCTGCGCGGCTTCGATCACGCCGTGATCCACTTCCTTGAGGGAGGACTCGACCATTCGCGCGATAAAAGGCGCCGCCGACACGACCAGCGGTACGATGGTAGCTGTGGAACCGTAACTCTTTCCGACGATCAGCCTGGTCAGCGGAATGATCAGGATCAGAAGGATCAGGAAGGGGATACTTCTCATAATATTGGTAATGATATCCAGAACTCTGTAGACGACCTTGTTGGGGCGGATCCCCTCACTGCCCGTGACTGCGAGGACAATTCCCCAGGGCAGTCCCAGCACATATCCGAAAAGTGTGGAAAAACCGGCCATATAAAGGGTATTGAGCATCTCCCTGCCGATCATTGCCCATGTTTCAGGACTCAGCATAACCGGTCACCTCCTCTACATCCAGGCCGCGCTCTTTCAGATAGTCGATCATGCGCTCCTGCAGTTCCTTGTCGGCGGGCAGGCCGAGGATCATCTCACCTCTGGCCACGCCGTGCACGTCTTTGGTATCCGCTTTCAGTATATTGACCGGCGTTCCCATTGTAAGGACCATGTTCGCGATCACCGGCTCAAAAGAAGACTGTGTGCCGAATACAATACGGATCCGGCGGTCCTCATGCAGCAGATCCATAGTGGCGGGAGCTGCTGTCTCCTCTACCCACTCATCGGGATCCTTGCCCTCGATGATCAGCTGCCTTGCGGCGCGTGACTTGGGATGGGTGAAGATCTCTTCCACAAGTCCGTTCTCTACAAGCCGGCCTTTCTCAATAATGGCCACATGGTTGCAGATCTCGCGGACGACCGACATCTGGTGCGTGATTATGATGATAGTGATGCCTGTCTCAACATTGATCTTTCGAAGGAGTGCCAGGATCGAAGCCGTTGTCTGGGGATCCAGCGCACTGGTCGCTTCGTCGCAGAGAAGGATCTTGGGGTCGCAGGCAAGCGCTCTCGCAATCGCGACTCTCTGCCTCTGGCCGCCGGAAAGCTGTGCCGGATAGGTTTTCTCCTTGTCCGCAAGACCTACCGTGTTCAGAAGCTCTCTGGCCTTCACAACGGCCGCTTTCTTCTTCACACCCTGGATCTGCAGCGGGAAACAAACATTATCGAGCACCGACTTCTGCATCAAAAGGTTGAAGCTCTGGAAGATCATGCCGATGCTGGACCGGAGCGCTCTGAGTTCTTTATCGGACAGCTCGCCCAGATCCTGTTCCTCTACCAGCACCTGCCCCTTTGTGGGCACTTCCAGGTAGTTCAGGCAGCGCACCAGTGTGCTCTTACCTGCTCCGGACATGCCGATAATACCGTATATATCTCCCTTTTCCACCGTCAGATTGATGTCCGATAAGGCATCGACCTGTCCGTCCTTGGTCAGGAAGGTCTTGCTCAGATTCCTGACTTCCACCATCTGCGACATGGATTCCTCCTTCTTACACACAGCCTCTTCCCGCGAGGTCTTTCCTTCAAAGTCTCAACTATATTACGTTAAAACACTTCCCCGGGAAAGTCAACTTTTCCTGCGTGCCGCTTTGATGCTCAGCTTTTTTTGCGCGCCTCTCTGATGCGGATCCACGCCAGATAGCAGGTCGCTGCCGCGACTATAGCTGCGATGATCCAGCCCCACCACGGCACTTTTCGGATATTGTAGCAGCGCACATTGATCCACATCTGGTTGATAGCGGCAGTCTGCTCTTCATCAAAACAGGTCATGATGGAAGATCTTCTCATCACGTCATCGGGCGGATAAGCGGCATACAGCTGCCTCTCCAGCATATCGGGGGATGCCTCGATGACATATTCTCCCTCTTTGCCTTCCTCGTCAAAAAAGTATCCCAGGTCGTATTCCTCGGTCTCCTCGTCCTCCTCCGCGCTGTAGTTGTAATCCGCATATTCGAAAACAGTGGGATCGTCGCCGCCGGAGATAACGGACGTATAGCCGATATAGTACATATTGCGGACCACGTTATCCGGCCTGGAGTTAAAGTTGATGAAAGCTTCCGCTGCGTGCTGTTTGTCAGCGTCGTCGCGGATCCCGTTCTTCAACATGACCCATCCGTCGAAGTAAATGTTGGTACTCTCTTCGGGCACCGCGAAGGCGAGGTCAAAATCGTCCTCGGCCGCCTGGTCAAGGCTGTAAACGCCGTCGCCGGACCACTGATAGTTGGCTACTACTTTGCCGGTGATCATGTCCGCTTTACCGGAGTCCGTCTCGAAGGAGTAGACGTTGTCCTTGACTTCCTGCAGGTAGTCCTGGACCTTAGCGATCATCTCCGGAGACGTGTCGTTCATCTCATTTTCCAGCTTTCCTGCGTAATCCGGATCATTTCTGAACGCTTCGGATGTCAGAAGATCCGCCTTGAGCGCGCCGACTGCGGCAAAATAGGAGTCTCTGACATTGTCCTTGATGGTCACCTGTCTGTTGAACTTGGGATTGTCAAGGATCTTCCAGGTGGACGCCTCTTCTCTCGTCACGATCTCCGGATTATAGACGATACCCGTCACGCCCCACATATATCCGGCCGCGTAGCGGCTCCAGGGCTCGCCTTCGATCTCATGCTCATCAAACACTCTCTTGATGTAGGGAGAGACGCCCTTGATATAGTAGTTGTTCTCATCCGAGGGGTCAAAGAAGTGATCGGAGAGCGGAACCGTCTGCCCCTCCCGCATCAGCTTCATGATCATATACTCCGAGGGGCAGACCAGATCATACTCATCACCAAGGGTGAGCATGTTGTAGAGGTCTTCGTTAGTACCAAAAGTGGAATATTCCACCTTGACCTGTCTTCCGTAGGTCTCCTCATACCACTCCTCAAAGTCTTCGACCATGGAATTCTCGCCGATGATATCGCCGGAATCGAGTTCGATGGTCTCCTCTTCGTCCCAGTCTCCCAGGTCAATGTACTCTTCCCAGTTGCAAACGCGCAGGATGATCGGCTTGTCTTCTTTGTCTGCCGCTTCCGCCTGCAGGGGACCTGCAGTCAGAGCTCCGCCGATCGCGCCGCCTGCACATGCGCCTGCAAGCGCTAACGCGCACAAAGCGGTCCGGATCCCGCCGGAAAGCGTTCCGTTCTTACTTGGTTTCAGCACGGCTGCCTCCTTCCTGCCTCATGGCTCTCACATTCATGCCCACGACGATCAGCACAACGACTGCGAAGATGACTGTGGACAGGGCCCAGAGCGCTGTCTTGATCGTGGTCTGGGAACCCTTGGTGGCGTTTACGACATAAGTACTGATGGTATCGAACATCGCGGGTTTGGTATACATCGCGATGAAATAATCGTCGAGAGACAGTGTGACCGCCAGTGCGAATCCGGAGATAATTCCGGGCACGATCTGGGGGATCACGATCTCAGTGAGCGCTGTGAACGGCGTGGCTCCCAGATCCAGCGCCGCCTCATAGATACTGGAGTCCATCTGCTTGATCTTGGGCATGACAGACAGGAACACGAAAGGCGCGCAGAGCGTCACGTGGCCTGCCACAAGCGGAATAAAAGTCTCCTTGCTGACATGAAGAACAACGACCAGCAGGATGCAGATGGAGAAACCGGTCACGACGTCCGCGTTGACAACAGGCACCTGATTCAGCGACGAGATCAGGGTCGACATCTTTCTGTCGGAATAGAAAGCGCCGATAGCTCCCAGTGTTCCCAGGATCGTCGCGATGGTCGCGGAGCCGAGTGCCAGGAACAGGGTTCCCCGGATCATATCCGTCAGTTCCGGCGTTGTGAACAGCGTGATGTAGTTCTGCATGGAGAAACCGCGGATCGCGCCGATCTGTGTAGCGCTTGTAAAGCTGTACACCGCCAGGATCAGGATCGGGAGATAGATGAACATCAGCATGATTAACAGAAAAACACGTTTTGCTATTTTGGCCATTACAGTAGTGCTCCTCCTCTCTCACCGGTTTCCTCCCCGTCGGACGTAAGGAGGGTGAAAAGACAGATGATCGCAAGCAGGATCAGCGCGATCATGGATCCGCCGTGCCAGTTGTAGGCTGAGAAGTAGCTTCCGATCAGGCTGCCCATGATGTAGGTGCTGTTATACAGCATATCCAGGACCACGTAGTTGGTCATAGCCGGCAGGAATACCATGGAGACGCCGCTCACGATGCCGGGCACAGACAGGGGGAGAGTGACCTGCAGAAAGGTCTGCACCTTGTCCGCGCCGAGGTCCATAGCCGCCTCGCGAAGCGACCCGTCCAGTTTGGACAGCGTCGTAAAGATGGGCAGGATCATAAAGGGCAGGAAATCATAGGTGATACCGACTACCGCGTTCAGGAAAGGGTAGCGGGCAAGGTTTCCTTCCAGCAGTGTCAGGACTTCCTTGAGCGCCGTGATGCGCAGTGAGAAGTTGATCCACATGGGAAGAACAAACACCATCACGATGACCGACTTGGTCTTGATCTCGCTCATGGCCAGAATATAGGCGATCGGATATGCCAGAAGCAGACATACGGCCGTTGTGACAAAAGCTACTGCCAAACTGTAAAACAGGGTTCCGAGCGTATTGGCATCGGTAAAGAAACCGGTCAGATTTTCCAGTGTAAACTGCCCCTGTCCGTTCGTGAAAGCGTAGAACACGAGCACGATCAGCGGCGCCACGACAAAGAACAGCAGGAATATGAAATATGGAATTCCCAGATTTTTTCTTGAAAACTGCAACGTTATACCTCCGTCACTCAGGGCTTATTTCTTCTTGAGTGTAAACGTCATCTTGTCAACAGGCATCATGAGACCGACACGGTCTCCCATATTCCACAGGTACTCGTCATTGACGACAAAATCCTGCTCGAGTTCTGTGTGAATGATATAGCTGTAATGGTCGCCCTTGTAGATCAGGTTGCTGATCGTACCGTTGATAAGGCCCGCTTCCTGATCATCCGTCATCTCAATATCATCCGGCTTGATCGCGACCTGGATGCGCATGCGCTCAGGATCGATGGCCTCGCCGCTGGCATCCTGCACAGTGCCGTCATCGCGCCTGCTGCTGCCCTTGATGATCTTGGTGACACTCGTATCAAGAAGATGATCATTGTATTCAAGCCTGTAATCCTTGTTGATGTCGGCAAAGAACAGATTGGTGTGGTCCTCCGCGATCATGATATGGATATTGTCAGGCTGTACGCGGATACCGACTCTGTTGCCCGCCTTGGCTGAGTTGACAGACTGGCAGACGATCTCGTTTTTGCCCGACAGGATCGTGATCTCATAGTGGATGCCCTTGAAAATGACAGAATCCACAACGCCCTGGATCACGCCGAGTTCCGGATCTGTGAGCTCTACGTCCTCGGGACGTACAACAGCTGTGATGTGAGTGCCCTCTTCGTAATCATCCACGCACTCGAACTCTCCGCCGCAGAATCTCGCGCGGAGCTTTCCGGTCATCATGCCGTTGAAGATATTACTCTCACCGATGAAGTCGGCGACGAATGCGTTCCTGGGCTCGTTATAGATATCCTCAGGCGTGCCGATCTGCTGGATCTTGCCCTCGTTCATGACGACGATCTTGTCGGACATGGTCAGTGCTTCTTCCTGATCGTGAGTGACATAGATGAAGGTGATGCCCAGCTTGTCGTGCATGTTCTTGAGCTCGATCTGCATCTCCTTGCGCATCTTGAGATCCAGCGCGCCGAGAGGCTCGTCCAGAAGCAGGATCTCGGGCTCGTTGACAAGCGCGCGGGCGATGGCGATTCGCTGCTGCTGTCCGCCGGAGAGCGTGCTGACGCTTCTCTCCTCAAAGCCCTCGAGATCGACCAGGTCCAGTACTCTTCTCACCTTGCGCTCGATCACATCCTTGGGCGTCTTCTTCTGCTTAAGGCCGAAGGCGATGTTATTATAAATATTCATATGGGGAAACAGAGCGTATCTCTGGAATACAGTATTGACCGGGCGCTTATAGGGCGGCAGGTCCTGGATCGATTTCCCGTTAAGAAGGATCTCGCCCTTAGTCGGCATCGAAAAGCCGGCAATCATGCGGAGGGTTGTCGTCTTTCCGCATCCCGAAGGACCCAGAAGTGTTACAAATTCCCCTCTCTTCACTTCCAGGTTAAAGTCATCGACAGCCGTATATCCGTCTTCGTAGACCTTCGTGATGCCCTTGAGTTCAATAATGTTCGTGTTGTTTTCCATTCCCTTGTTCTCCATAAATATTGTTTGTGCCACTGTTCACTATGGTGGTCAGCGCCGGGTGCTGTTTTAATTAAAACTCCGGCGGCGTACTGATCCATATAAATCTGGCCTGCCTGCTCCCGGGATTTTCGATCCGGTGTTTCTGCGACGCCTGATAATAAAAGCTCTCACCCGACTTCACATGATAGACCTTTTCGCCAAGATACAGATTCAGCCTTCCGCTGATCAGGAAGCCGAACTCCTCGCCGTTGTGCGGCTTGTCCTCCTCCAGAGAAGAATGCGGCTGTATCACCACGAGCAGCGGCTCCATCTGAAACTTCTGGGCCATGGGCACGATCCACTGTCTGCTGTTGCCCTGCTCATCCAGCTTTTCAAAATATTCCTTCTCAGTAAAAACGACCTGCGGCTCTTCATCTTCAAAGAATTCCGCCGGCGTCGTTCCCAGGCACTCGATCAGGTCCATCAGAGTCGCCACAGACGCGGAGACCTGACCTCTTTCCAGCTGGGAAATAAAGCCTTTGGTGAGCTCCGTCCGGTCCGCCAGCTCCTGCTGGGTCAGACCGTTCCTGTTCCGCAGATTCCTGATCCTTCTTCCTATGTCCTTGTTAATGCTGTCTACATCCATCTGTACCGCCTTCCTTTCCGTCCCTTTCTACTGCTGTTCCGCTTATGTCATATTGACGGTCAATTTTAATAATAAACTGAAAATATTCTAATACTAAACTTTTCGGTACGATTCACAATTATACTATTGCTAAACTTTATGTCAATTATTGAGCGGATTTTTCTAAAGAAAATATAAAGTGATCTGTCGGCTGTTCGGAGCTGCGTTCCGACTGTCTTGTTCTTCCTCCCGGCTGACGTTTCTCTGCCCTTATGGAGTGCTTCAGCGGCATGAAAACGGCACAATTCTTATTCTTCCTGTCAGTTGACGTTTTACTGCCCTTATGGATGGAGTGCTTCAGCGGCATGAAAACGGCACAATTCTTATTCTTCCTGTCAGTTGACGTTTTACTGCCCTTATGGAGTGCTTCAGCGGCATGAAAACGGCTCAATTCTTATTCTTCCTGTCAGTTGACGTTTTACTGCCCTTATGGAGTGCTTCAGCGGCATGAAAACGGCACAAATTCTTCCTAACCAACCATTAAATTCATCTTCCGTGTATCCGGCATCAAAAAGTTGACAATCACTCCCCCGCTGTCCTACATTGGAGTCAGATTCAGAACCGCTGGAGGACCTGAAAATGGCAGATATACGTAAAAAGAACAATAAAAAAGAGCCCCGCATCTTTATCATCGCGGATACTCATTTCGGAGATGAGAATATAAGACTCTATGAGGAACGACCCTTTCCGGACGCGGAAACAATGGACCGTGAGATCATAAGAAGATGGAATGAAACCGTAGATGAAGATGATCTTGTGTATCATCTGGGTGATTTCTGCTCGCAGGGCGAAGAACGCTGCCGGCAACTGACTGCGCAGCTCAAGGGTAGGAAGTTTCTGATCATTGGCAATCATGACCGCTATCTGTCTACGCAGAAATGGAGGGAAATCGGATTCGAAGAGTGCTATGACCTGCCGGTTTTACTGAAAGAGTTCTTCATCTTATCCCATGAACCGCTGTACATGTGCCGCAGTATGCCCTACGCCAATCTCTTCGGACATGTGCACAATGTGCCGTCCTACCGTTCTGTCAGTTCCCGGAGCGCTTGTGTCAGTGTAGAAAGGATCAACTACACGCCAATTCTTCTCGAAACACTTCGGGATATGATGATAGAGGAGGAGCGCAAAGAGGACCGGAAATAATGCAATCTGTGCAGGCACTCTCCACCATTCAACAGGTTCTATCGTTTATGGTGACGTTTAGGTACAGGGAGAGCTTTTCCTTGATTTGTTCCCCACGGTTTTCAACCTATCTGGTGTCGTTTAGGTACAGGGAGAAATTTTGCTTGATTTGTTCCCCATAGTTATCCTCTGCTTTAGGTACAGCAACAAATATTGTAAGAAAAGTTCCAAATAATATCGGCAAATATGGAGAACTTTTCATCGAAACCTGCCTTCTGTACCTAAACCCTGCCCCAAGCCATCTGAACCATGGAGAACTTTTCATTGAAACCAGCCTCCTGTACCTAATTCACCATCCCCTCCAATGAGCCGCCCCTTCACACAAAAAAGCTGCCGCATTAAGAGATAATTCTTAATGCGACAGCTTTCTTTGCATTTACAAAAGCTTATATTGCCCCGGTTTCCGCATCACTGCGCCGCCGCCAGCAGCTGCTTCGTATATTCTTCCTTGGGGTGGTCGTAGACTTCGTCGACGGTACCCTGCTCCACGATCCTGCCCTCTTTCATGACAAGCACCCTGTCGCAAAGCTGGTAGACGACGTTGAGATCGTGAGAGATAAAGAGATAGCTCAGGTCCAGTTCCTCACGCAGGTCGCGCAGAAGCTGCAGGATCTGCGCCTGGATCGTCACGTCCAGTGCCGAGACCGGCTCGTCCGCGATGATAAAGCGCGGTCTTCTGATCAGCGCCGCAGCGATGCTCACTCTCTGTCTCTGTCCGCCGGAGAGCTCCGAGGGCCTGGCGTAGAGGCACTCTTCGGGCAGCTCTACTTTGGCCAGCATGTCGCGCACGCGGCGCTTCCTCTCTGCCTCGTCATATTTGCCAAAAACGCGAAGCGGCTCTTCCAGCGACCACTCGACCGTATAGGCCGGATTCAGGGAACTGTATGGGTCCTGAAAGATGATCTGGGGGCGCTTTGTGTGGTGGACGATCGAGCCTTCTTCCGGTTTGACCATACCAAGGATCATTCTGGCGAGGGTGGATTTTCCGGTGCCGCTTTCTCCGACAAGACCCATGATCTCACCGTGGCGGATATTGAAGTCCACGTCGTAGAGAACCTGCTGATACTTGCCTCTTCCAAAGAGTCCGGGCGTGTGGTAGCCTCCGCTCACGTGATTCACTTCCAGAACCAGATGATCCTGCGCCTTAGCCTGTGCTGCGGGATTCGCACCGATCCCTGTTATGGAGGTCAGCGTGCTTTTGATATCAGTCATAGTGCTCACCTCCTGCCTTTACGGTGTTTCCCGCCTGTCTGCTGCTGACGGCCGTTTCAGCCTTTCCCGCCTCCCCGGCAGCCTGATCGCCATCTACACTCGCATTTTCCTCTTCCATGCTCCGTCTCGCGATCAGTTTGACCCTTGCAGGGATACACTCGATCAGATGCTGTGTGTAGGGGTGCTGAGGTTTGAAAAACACATTGTAGGTAAGTCCATCCTCCACGATCACGCCTCTCTGCATGACGATCACGCGGCTGCAAAGTTTTCTCACGACATTGAGGTTGTGGGATATGAAGAGCATGGAGATCTTGTGCTTTCTATTGAGCTTTTTGAGGAGCTTTAAGATCTGCGCCTGGATCGTCACGTCCAGTGCGGTCGTAGGCTCATCCAGAAGAAGCAGGCTGGGACGGCTTACGATCGCCGCCGCGATCATGGATCTCTGCAGCATGCCGCCTGAAAGCTCGTGGGGATACTTGTCATAGACCGCCTCGGGATCAGGAAGTTCGACATCCGTCAGAGCCTGAATCGCCCTCTTCTTGCGCTCTTCGGCGCTCAGATCCGTATGGATGGCGAGCACCTCTTCGACCTGCCTGCCGACCTTCATGAGAGGATCCATGGCGCTCATGGGTTCCTGGAAGACGACGCCGATCTTATTGCCCTGCACCTTCCTGAGGAGCGCTCTTTTGGCATGGAGCATATCTTCTCCATCCACTAGCACTTCTCCCTGATAGGAACACTTCTTGCGGGGAAGAAGCCCCGCAATACTCATCGCTGTGACGGATTTTCCCGATCCAGACTCGCCCACAAGGCCCAGGATCTCTCCGTCATTGAGCTTAAAGCTCACGCCTGCCACGGCTTCTCTGTCTCTGTTATGAAATTTCACATGGAGATCTCTGACTTCCAGCATCAGTCCACCTCCTTATTCATTCTCTGAATGCCCTCACCGATCAGGCTGACGCCAAATACAAGAAGAGCGATCACTCCGCCGACACTCAGCGCATACCAGGGTGCCGAGCGGAACATGCCCTGTGCCTCGGAGAGCATATAGCCCATGGAGACGTCCGGCGGTGTGACGCCGATTCCCAGAAAGCTCATACTGGCCTCCGCGAGAACCGCGTTATTAAAGCCGATCGTCAGCGCCGGCAGGAGCACATGGATCGTGTTGGGCAGCATGTGGACCATCAGGATCCTTGCGCTGCTCGCCCCCATCAGGCGCGCGCTGGTAATATAGTTGACCTCCCGCTGCGCCGCGAAAGCGGTTCGCATCATACGGGCGTAGCTGGGTATAAAGACGATTCCCAGCGCTATGATCACGTTATGCTTGCCCGATCCCAGAATACTGATGATGACCAGGGCAAGAAGAATGCTGGGGAAGGCCGTCAGCGCGTCGTTAAAGCGCATCAGCACTTCATCTGCAATTCCGCCAAAATATCCCGTGATCGAGCCGACGATCGTTCCGATACCGGCGCCGATCAGGATCGTAAGCGCCGCGATCATGAGAGTCGTTCCGGATCCCTGCATGACACGGCTGAAAATATCGCGCCCGAACTTATCCGTTCCAAACAGATGCGCAAGGGAAGGTCCCTGCAGCCTTGCGGAGCTCATTTTGGTGGGCGGATAGGGTGTGTAAAAACGCCCGACCAGGATCCACACCACAATGATGGTTGTAATGATCGCTCCCGCGATCAGATATCCGTTCCATTTACGTTTTTTCATGCGCGCCCTCCCAGTTTCAGACGCGGGTCGATCTTTTGATTGATCAGATCCGCAAGTGTTCCCGAGAGAATGACCCAGAAGGCCAGAATGACGACGAGCGCCTCGACGACCGGATAATCTCTGTTGGATATGGACGCGACAAGAAATCTTCCCATTCCGGGAATTCCGAAGACCTGTTCCACGACAATACTGCCGCCCACGATCTCCGCCATCGTCTGTCCCAGGAATGTGATCGTGGGAACCAGAGAATTTTTGAGAACGTGCTTTTTGAGGACTTCCGTACGGTCGTTGCCCCTTGAGATCGCAGTCCGGACATAGTCCTTCTCCATCTCCTCAATGAGTGTGCTCTTGAGCATACGTACTGCCATGGCGATCCTGGGGATCGCTATACAGACCGCGGCAAAAAACAGATATTTAACCGCGCCTGCCAGATCCTTTTCTATTTTGGGAAAATCACCGGGTGTGAAAAACTTGAAAATGATCCCGAACACATACGAGACCAGAATACTCAGAAAGAAAGCCGGCACAGCCATACATAACTGTATGATCGTCGTTCTGAGCCATTCAAGGCGCCCTCTCGATTTCTGCGCAGCACGCAGCCCCAGAGGGACCGAGCACACAATAATGATCACAAAGCTGATGAGCACCATCAGCAGGGTGACCTTCAGCTTGGGCGCGATCAGCTCTGACACAGGCTGCCGGTAGCTGTAGGAAATCCCCAGATTTCCTGTAAAGAAACCGATCAGCCAGTTCAAGTATTGCACCATGAACGGCTTATCCAGCCCCATCTCCTGCCGCAGGACCTTCAGCTGACTCTCTGTTGCGTTCATTCCGAGGATCGCTCTTGCGGGATCGCCGGATATGATGTGGAAGGCGGCAAAAGCCAGAAATGATACCATGATCATGGTAATGATTAATGCCAGAATTCGGCGGACTACATACTTCAATGAGGGTATCTCCTTTTAGTCGAATCATTCCAAGCGGGTCCCGGCGCCCTTTTCCGCGCCGGACCAATAAGAAGCGCGCAGCAATAAGAACGCCCTATTGCTGCGCACATGATCACTTGATCAGATTTCGTTTTCCGTCATCAGTTCCACTTCAGAGTGGAAACATCCAGCACATACAGAGGATAGAATGTAAGGCCGGACAGACCCTTGCGAACAGCGACCATATCCGCCATATCCTGAATATAGACGCTTGCCGCATGCTCGGTCAGGTTCTTCTCCATCTCTTTGTAGATCTTGGTCTGCTCTTCGTCGTCGTAGGTCTTGACGGCCTTCTCGAAGAGTGCGTCGTAATCCGCATTGTTGTAGTTGATGAAGTTGTTTCCGCGGTTTCCTTCCGCATCTTCAACTCTCTGCGCTGTTGTAAATCTCTCCAGAAGGCTTCTTGCCGTAAGCGGATCTGCGGTCAGTCCGATCACTGTAGCCTGGAAGTTTCTGCCCGCATATGTATCGGACACCCAGGATTCCCACTCAACTTTCTTAAGAGTAGCGTTGATGCCTACCTCCTTGAGCTGCTCTGCGATGACCTCAGCCGTATCGCAGTGAGGCGCATAGTTGGAAGGAACCGTGATGACCATATCAAATCCGTTGGGATAACCTGCCTCTGCCAGAAGTTCCTTAGCCTTTTCCTTGCCTGCTTCAGGGGTTTCCAGTGTGTAGTAGTCGGTCAGGCTCTCGTCAAAATACTTTGTGAACGCGGGGAATACATTGGATCCGATGAGGAATCCGTATCCGTCAAACGCCATATCCAGAATACCCTGTCTGTCGACTGCATAGCAGAGAGCCTGGCGGACCAGCTCGTTGTCGAACGGAGCAGCCTCATTGTTGAGATAGAGCGCCTGTACAAGGTTCATTGTGCCCTGCTCGATGTTGAAGTCATCCTTATTGAGCTCAGCGACCTGGGTGCTGCTCAGATGGGATACCAGATCCAGGGCGCCGCTCTCAAGACCCATGATCAGGCCTTCTGCCTTCTCATTGACCTTGTAAGTGACCTTGTCGATATTAGCGGGCGTTCCCCAGTAATCCGCAAATCTCTCCAGCTCAACAGATTCCTGAGCCGTGCGGCCAATATACTTATAAGGGCCTGTGCCGATCGGCGCGGTGTCCTGTTTGTCATAATCTGCGGGAAGAATAGCCAGCGTCAGGAGAGACATCAGCTCTGTGTTGGGCTCAGAGAGCGTCATCACAAGTTTGTTGTCTCCGTCCTTCTCAAGACTCTCAATGCACTGAAGTCCTGTAGAAGTCTGCGGGTTGACCTTGGGGTCATCCTTGCAGCGCTGAATGGAATAGATCACGTCGTCGAGATCCACATTGTCACCGTTGTGGAACTTTACGCCGTCGCGAAGGGTAAACGTATAGACGAGACCGTCGTCAGAGACCTCGACTTCCGATGCCACCGCGGGGATGGTATCGCCGTTGGGATCATATTTGACAAGTCCCTCAAAGACATTGAACATGACTTCTTTGGTACCGGCTGCGACTGCGTAGTGGGGATCCAGGCTCTGATCAAGATCCTGCGCGATGCCGATCACGATCTCGTTGGCCTGTGCTCTCTCCGTTGTTGCCGTTTCCGTCCCGTCAGCAGCCTCAGCGGCTTCTTCCGTTCCGGCAGCGGGTGCAGCGTCAGCGCTCTGCGATGCTCCTTTACCGCAGCCTGTGAGAAGTGCTCCCACCATGCTTACAGCAAGGATTCCAGCAAGTATTCTCTTTTTCATAAGTTCTCCTTTCATCACTGCTCCCCTTTTTGGGAGTCAATGTGGGGCATACGCCCATTTACTGCCGTGAACATTGTATTTCATACAGGCGCTTTTTACAAGAAGCGTATCTGTTTTAGCACAATATTATGCGGGTATTTGATGCTATAATGGATACACGACCAAAACTCAGGAGGCATCTATGACAGACCTATTGAAAGTCCCTTCCGGCGCGGAACAGGACATGAAGACAGCAAACACTACATACAGCGAATCCCTGCAGCAGGAATTACTGCAGTTTCTTCAGAATTGCCCATCGGCCTTCCACACTGCCCATACGATCCGGCGCGTTCTTCTGGATGCGGGATATGAAGAGCTCTTCGAGGCGTTTCCCTGGCATCTGGAAGCGGGCGGACGATATTTTGTCATGCGGGCGGAATCCTCGATCATATCCTTCCGCATCCCGCACGACCGTCCTTCCGGCTTTATGATCGCTGCCAGCCACACCGACAGCCCCACCATGAAGATCAAAGTGAATCCCGAGATGGAAGGAAACGGATACATCCTTCTGAATGTGGAGGGATACGGCGGACTGATCATGCAGTCCTGGTTCGACCGCCCTCTCTCCGTCGCAGGCCGCGTCGTTATCCGTACAGCGGACGGGCTTTCGTCCCGTCTTGTCAACGTTGACAGGGATCTTTTGATGATCCCCCGCCTTGCGATCCACATGGACCGGACGCAGAACGACGGACAGAAGATCGACATGCAGAAGGATATGCTCCCGATCATCGGGCTCTCCTCTTCCAAAGGTTCTTTTATGGAGGTGATCGCCGAAGAAACCGGCTGTAAACCTGAGGACATTCTCGGCCACGATCTCTTCCTCTATGTGCGCGGGCGCGGCACAGTATGGGGTGCGCACGGCGAATTCATTTCAGGCGGACATCTGGATGATCTGCAGTGCGGATTTGCCGATCTCAAGGGGTATCTGGCCTCCGCGGAGGCAGATTCCATCCCGATCCTCGCTGTGTTTGACAACGAGGAAGTCGGCTCCCGTTCAAGACAAGGCGCTGATTCCGGTTTTCTGACCGACATACTCCACAGGGTTGCCGATGCGCTTGCCTGCAACGACGAGAAGTTTCGTCTCCTCACGGCCGGCTCCTTTATGGTCAGCGCAGACAACGCCCACGCGGTCCATCCCAATTATCCCGAAGCGGCGGATCCGGTCAACCGGCCTGCCATCAATAAGGGACCGGTCATCAAATACAACGCGGCGCAGCGATATACTACAGACGCTCTTTCGGCCGCCGTTTTCAAAGAAGTGTGCCGCCGGGCAGGCGTGCCTTTCCAGGAGTTCACCAACCGCTCCGGTTCCCGCGGAGGATCGACACTGGGACACCAGTCCATGACCCACTTCTCCATTCCGACCGCGGACGTAGGCCTCCCGCAGCTGTCCATGCATTCCGCCTATGAGACAGCCGGCACGGCTGACACCGCCTATATGATCGAAGCCATGAAGGTATTCTTCTCCAGCTCTCTCCGCAACGAGGGACACGATCACTACCGGCTGATCACAAATCTGTAATCGAGTAGGAGGGGGTGATTAGCCCCCGTCCTCTCACACCACCGTGCGTACCGTTCGGTACACGGCGGTTTCAATAGTTGACGTGCACTGACTGGT
>CADCIK010000014.1 GCA_902801415.1 uncultured Lachnospiraceae bacterium | reverse complement strand
TGCAGCTGGCAGACCGTTCAGTGCGCCTTCCGGGCGCAAGCAGGTAATAGCCCCTTATAGGGGTTGAGCAGGCCACCGGCTAAGCCGGTGGTCCTGACTTGGACCATGAAATGTCTTTCAGCTGATCTCTTCTTTGATAAACCGCTTTCTGACGGCCGTAAAGACCGCGGGATAGATCCATACAGCGTAAAGAGTCAGAAAAGCAAAGAGGACAAGATGCCCGGCATCTCTGCCGATCAGAGTGTAAAGCGGCTGCCTGCCCAGAAGGTATGCGGCGGCAGGAACTGTAAGGCCTACGAGGACGCGGATCCCCCTCCGCCAGACGGGACCGTCCGTGCGAAAACGCACAAACCGCTTCTCGAGCATCATCCCGATCATAGTACCGAGAACGGCGCCGACGGATGAATAGCCGTCTGCTTTCATTTCCCGGGGATCAACGATGAGTCGTCCGTCTTCATAATCCATGGGATAGGACTTGAAGTGGAAATAGACAGCACATAGAACAGCGATCACGCAGATGGCCAGCAGCGCTTTGTCCAGCAATGCGGGATCACTGCGGATCTGTTTTTCCATCATGGCACAGGCTTTAATGATCGCAAGGCTGCACAGGATCGCTACGATTACATCCTGCGGCGTGTGTACGCCCAGATAATTGCGGGAAAAGGCCGCCAGGAAGATCATGACAGAACAGAGGGTGCAGAGCGCACGGCGTTCTTTGACGTATCTTTGTGCCAGGGATCCGTAGGAGGACGCCGCGAACTGCGTGTGCCCACTGGGAAAGGAATAACCGGTGGCCGTTTTCAGCGCCCTTTCAGGCGGCAGGATCCGGGGATCGCGGATCCATGGACGATATATACAGGCAGTCAGCTTGATCACGTTGTTGACCAAAAAGCCGAGCATACTGTTGATGATGACCCAATAGCCCATCTCGCGGTCAATCCCCCAGAAGAGCACGACGCACAATACGCCGGCGCCAATGGTCGCCAGATGGGAAATGATGAGCATGACCGGTGTCAAAATACCGCCTGCGGCATCTCTGATGCCTTGAAGAAAGAGTAAATACTGAATATCCATGGAACCTCTTGTAAACGATTTGGTAAGCAAATTCGCAGTCGTAAACAATATCATAGAAGAGGCCGGCAGAACTGTCTGCCGGCCCCCTTTGTAATGATCTTAAATGATCGGATGTGAACCTCCGCCGCATGCGGTGTACCGTTCAGCGAGGACGTCTGAAGGTTCAGAACTGAGTGAAAGCAGGTGTATCAGCCGGAGCGTTCAGAAGCGTTTCAAGCTCATCATCCAGTTTCAGAAGAGTAATGGAGAAGCCTGCCATTTCCAGAGATGTCATAAAGTTGCCTACCAGAGTCTTGGCAACAATGATGCCCTTGTCAGCGAGGATCTTGGAGACTTCAAGGTTGCAGATGTACAGCTCGCTCAGAGGTGTAGCGCCCATGCCGTTGACCATGACAGCGACCTTGTCGCCCTTGCCGTAGATGCCCTCAGCGAGGATCTTGCCCAGCATCTGATCAACGGTTGCTGCTGCTGTGCTGATCTTCTCTTTGTGTGTGCCGGGCTCGCCGTGGATGCCGATGCCGATCTCGACTTCGTCGTCTTCCAGCTCAAATCCGGGCTTGCCTACTGCGGGAACGGTGCAGGGCTCGATGCCCATGCCCATGGAGCGCACATTCGCGATGACCTTCTCTGCGACTGCCTTTACTTCTGCAAGGCTTGCGCCTTCCTCAGCCTTAGCGCCTGCGATCTTGTGTACGAAGATCGTGCCTGCGATGCCTCTGCGGCCTGTTGTCCAGGTACTGTTCTCAACAGCTACGTCATCCGCTACGATAACCTTGTCGACTTCGATGTCCTCGTCGGAAGCCATGTCTGCAGCCATCTCAAAGTTCATGACATCGCCGGTGTAGTTCTTGATGATCAGAAGAGCGCCTTTTCCGCACTCTGTTGCCTTGATGGCCTCATAGACCTGGTCGGGGGTGGGAGATGTGAAGACCGCGCCTGCTACAGCGCCGTCAAGCATTCCCTTTCCAACGAATCCGCCGTGAGCGGGCTCGTGTCCGGATCCGCCGCCGGAGATCAGGACGACCTTGTCGGTCTTCTTAGCGCCTGTACGGATCATAACGTCCGTGCCCTCGACGCGCTCAACATACTCGGGATGCGCTGCTGCCATGCCGCGGAGCATCTCGTCAACTACATTGTCAACCCCATTGATCAGTTTCTTCATTTGCATACCTCCTGCATAGAATATAAATACACTTGCATTTATTACGACGGAAAATCCGTTCCCCAAAACGGAGTTCTCCGCAAATGCCTGCCTGCCGCCCGCTCAGTTGAGCTTGGATGCGGTACGGGCTTCCTCAGCCGCCTCTATGACTTCATCGAGAGAGGCGCCGGAAGTGGAAGTGACGGCTGCGCTGATCGCGCCTTCCAGGATGGGCGCGTCCGCGATGCGGACTTCGATATCGCCTCCGTCCAGCATTTCGATGGCCATCTCAGCGCTCATGATCCCGCTTCCGAGATCTGCCAGGACCGCGACGCCGTCACCGGTATCGGCCCGTTCGATGGCCTGCATGATCTTGAAAGCATCTGTTCCGATCGATCCGTCCTCCATGCCGCCTGCGGGAATGATGTGCTCGTTCTCCGCTGCCATCTGCATGGCCAGATCGTAGATGCCCTCGGCAACTTTAAAACTATGTGATACGATTACGATCCCTACCATAGTGATCAGCCCTTTACAAAATCGCGGATCGCTTCCATCGTGATCGTGGCGGAAGTCGCGCCGGGATCCTGATGGCCTATGCTGCGCTCGCCCAGATAGCTCGCGCGGCCCTTGGTAGCGATGATGGTCTTTGTGAACTCAACGCCGTCCTCAGCTGCTACGCACATAATGCCGAGAGCCTCCTCTGCGGATACGCCGTTTTCGATCGCTGTCGAGTAGGACTCATAAGCGGGAATGATCGCGTCGAGCATTGTCTTCTCGCCCTTCTCGGCTTTGCCGCGTTTCTGGATTCCGGCGATCACCGCTTCAAAGATCTCCTTGCCGTCCTCGGCAGAAAGCTCCGTCTTTCCTGCGCAGACCTTGCCGGCCTGCATATAAGCGGTTCCGTAGAGAGGACCTGAAGCGCCGCCGACCTTGGAAAGAAGGGTCATGCCGGTCTTCTTCAAAAGCGCGCCGATATCCTCGCTGTCCTTGTCAAGGACATTCAGCACTTCCGTGAAACCTCTGGCCATATTGATGCCGTGGTCCGCGTCTCCGATCTCTCTGTCGAGCTCGGTGAGAAACTCTTTGTTCTCGATGATGCGGTTTCCGATCAGTTCAATGCAATCATAGATTTTAGATGACATAAGTACTACCTCCCAATACTGTTTTCGCTTCACCGTGATAGTCAGAATCCTGTACTTCCGCCCCAATCGGATTGAACAAAATTCTGAACTAATTATAGCACTATTGTCTGATAAGTTGGATAGCTAAAGTTATTTTTTCAATTGCGAAAGACTTTCGGTCCGGTCTTTTCACATACTTGCGCGGGAAAGCCTTCATGCTGTATAATGCGAAGTGCCGACCGACCAGGTATGACTATATGAAACATTATTTGATCGACAGCGAGAATGTCGGAGATTTCTGGATTCCGCTGCTGGAATTGCCGGCAGACCAGGCGGAGCTGATCGTCTTTTATACAAAGAACAGCCCGCATATGAGCTATGACAGTCTCATCAAGCTCAAGGAATCAGACAGAACAGTTACTTTTATTAAATGCTATGAGGGAACCAACGCGCTTGATTTCCAGCTCTGCTCGGAACTGGGTTATCTCATTGCCATGAATAAAGGCGACGACTTCATCATCGTGACCAACGATACGGGATACGACGCGGCGGTGAAGTACTGGAGACACAAAGAGTATTCCGTAAAGAGAATAGCCGGTAAGGACAGCAGGTCAGGAGGACGCAGAAGAAGTACGGCCAGAACGGATGTGGCCGGCGAAGTGAGCGCGATCCTGAACAGACTGGTAAGGATGCCCGACGCGGAAGAGAAGGATGCCGAAGAAGATGTGAAAGACGCTGTGAGCGCGGTCTACGAGGCGGACGTCCCCGAAGATACATATGCGGAGCCCGCATATGAGGAAGAAGAGGAGACGGCTGACTACGAGGAAACATCTTCGGAGGACGCAGAGGATGAGACCGAAGACGCCGCGTATGATCCTGCCGAAGAGACGGATCCGTATGAAGACGGATCATTTGAACCGGAGGAAGAAGACAGCGAAGACGGTACAGAGGAAGAGGAACCTGAAGAAGGAGATCTTCCTGAGGCGGAAGACGACAGCGTGAACGAAGAGGTACCGGATCAGGAGCCTCTTTACGCAGACGCAGACGATGCAACGGAAGAAGACGGCGAAGAAAACGCAGCTGCTTCCAAGGCGTATGAGGCAGAAAACGAGGAGAACGCTCCGGAAGAAGCGCAGGAAGCAGGAAACGGCTTGCCTTCAGAGACGGAAACTGATGACGCCGGTCCCATTGCACAGGAAACTGCAGAAGCGCCGTATTTTGGCGCGGATCCCGAGGAGATCACCGTCATAGTCAACTGCATAGGCATGGAAAATCTTGCGGAACTGCACAATCAGCTGATCCAGTTCTACGGGGATTCCGGCAAAGATATTTACCTGTCCATTAAATCCGGCGCACTGACCATCGAGAACCAGAATTGGGATAAGGAAGACAAATTCCTTTACTACAGCGCCCTGATCTTCAGACACAGCGATGAGCCTGAAGAGGAGCTGAGTGAGGAGAACATCCGTGAATTCGCGGAGTTCATCCTCGGCGCTGAGAACAAGAGAAGAAATCTCAATTCACTGCGTTACGCTCTTCTGAAGCGTTACGGAAAAGAAAAAGGCCGCAGATATTATTTTATGCTGAAGCCTTATGTGAAAGCACTCAATCAGATGTAAAAAGGAAAATCGGTCGGCGAGAAGCCGCGGACGCCTGAAGATCAGCGCCGCGGCTTTTTATGTGTGCGGAAGTCCGTTCTGTCATATGTGATAATATGGTGAACATAAAAGACCAAGGTGGAAATTTTGTCCTGTCAGTGGTAGGATATGAAACAGAAGTGTGCCCCGGAGTGATCATGGAGAGCTGGATTATGAGAAGAAACGGACCGGCCGGGATCTTGATGGCCCTGTGCCTTATCGCTGTACTGACCGGCTGCGGAAAGAACGGCAGCAATGACAGCGCGAACGCATTTGCGACCAATGACCTTGCAGCGGCGGAAAACGCCGGTGCGGACCTTGAGCAGGATTCTGCTCTTGAGGCCGCCGACAGGGAAGACAGGCAGGCGGCAGCGGACCTGTTTATCGAAGATTCGGACGTGTGTGTACAGTTCATGCGGCTCCATGCGCCGGAAGAATGGAAGGAGAATGTGACATATCATTATTTCCAGGACCCCGAAGCCGGAAGGTACGCGCTTGGTATTATGGAGAACAGCAGTATGACCGCCACGGAAGGGACCGGCGGTCTTGTATTCTCGATCGTTCTGTACGAGAAATATACGGAGGATCGGGGAATGGAATCCGCGAGCTATCTCGGCATGCTGACCAATGAAGAAGGCGCTTTTCTGTATGCTTTTCTGGAATACCCGTCAGGGACGCAGTATACAGAGGGAACAGGGGAAGCTTACAGCCGGGTGATGGACTGTAAGGACAGCCTCTCGGGAATGATCGAGGGAAGAAACGGATATACGTTTAATACGGGAAAGGATCCCAGAGAAGAGGAGGAGCAGGAAGATGAATAAAACTGGATTATTGCTGCCGGTCATGGTGATCCTGCTTGCCGGCTGTACGGCGGCGCAGAGTCCCGCTTCGACAGGGGCGGCGACCGCACAGCAGTCCGTGGAAGCGGCCGCCGATGGACAGTCTTCTTCAGCGGAAACCGCGGCGGAAGGAGAACAGGCTGCGGACGCGGAAGGGACCGCGCAGGAAGCCGCTGCCGCAAAGAAGCAGCTTCGGACGATCGTGATCCCCACAATGTATGAGAGCGTCACATCCCAGGAGGAAGCGGATGAGATCGCTGAGAAGAACGGTTATGAGAGCGCGGTCCTTGATGAGGACGGGAGCCTTACGATCGTCATGGAAGAGGACATTTATGAGAAAATGATCAGCGCGTTTCTGGAGTCGGTTGAGAAAGGCGTGCAGGAGATCATCGGGGACGGAAGCGTATCATCTGTCAGAAAGATCGAATACAATGAGGATCTGAGCGTATTCACAGTCAGGGTCGATACAGACGAGATCGGTATCATAGAGCGCCAGGCGGCGGAAGAACTTGTCATGTACGGGACGCTCTATCATATATATACAGGAAACAGTGTGGATCATATTCAGGTGGATTTTGTCAGCGAAGAGTCAGGCGAAGTGATCGAATCGGCGGACTCGGGGAGCCTTGCCGACGCGTATTAAGAGACGGTACGGGCGCGCCCTGCCGCCAAGGGGAGGATCATATGAAGCATTTGGGAAAGTATTCTGACAGAAGAAAAGAATCAGCCTATCTGCGCTCTCTCACAGGAGAAGAGAAGTACGAGGCGCTTAACGAGATCATTGAAAGTTCGAAGCACATTGCGTTTTTTGGCGGCGCAGGCGTATCGACTGAGAGCGGGATCCCCGATTTCAGGAGCAAGGACGGCCTGTACAACCAGCATGACGTGCGGTTTGACCGCTATGAACCGGAGTATCTGCTGAGCAGCAGCTGCCTGTACCATGAGCCCAAGGTGTTCTTTGAGTTTTACCGGCAAAAGATGGACGCAAGGCACTGTCTTCCCAACAGGGCCCATATTAAACTTGCGGAAATGGAAGAAAAGGGAAAACTCGACGGCATTATCACACAGAATATTGACGGCCTGCACCAGAAAGCCGGGAGCAGGACTGTTTATGAAGTACACGGCTCCACGCTCCGCAATTATTGCGACCGCTGCGGCAAGAAGTATCCGGAGAGCTACATCTATGACAGCAAAGAAGCGGTACCGCACTGCGAATGCGGCGGCCTGATCCGCCCGGACGTCACGCTGTACGGCGAGTCGCTCCCTGTACACGCATGGGAAGGCGCAGAGCGCCTGATCCAGAAAGCGGACTGCCTGATCGTTGGCGGCACATCTCTTACGGTATATCCTGCCGCGTCCCTGGTGCGCTATTACAGCGGAGGATATCTGATCATCGTAAACCGCGATATCACAGGACAGGAAGAGTGGGCGGATCTCAGCTTCCGCGAGAGCATTGGAGAGGTCTTCTCTCATATCAATGTCTGACCCCCTTATCCGGCTGTCCCGGAATACGCGGGTGAAGGAACTTAATGCACATTGACGCGCGTAGAATATGTATAGAACACGTGTAGAATAGAGGAAAACATGTCAAGTAAAGAAGTACAGAGGATCCGCTGTCCCAAGTGCGGGGCTGAGCATGATTTTGCCATATGGACCAGGATCAACACGGAACTGGACCCCGACCTTGATCAGAAGGTTCGCAGCGGAGAACTGTTCAGAACGGTATGTCCGTCTTGCGGACAGCAGATCGATGTGGTATACCCTTGTCTGTATCATCAGATGAAGGAAAAGGTCATGATCTACTACGCGCCCGGCAGAGAAGCTATGGAGCAGGCAGCCGGCGCGTTTGCGGAAGGAATGGATGAGGCCGGGGAAAAGCGCGGCTTTGACGCAAGAGAAGAGGGGTACAGGAACCGTGTTGTCGGAAGCCTGTATGACCTGCAGGAGAAGATCGCGGTCTTTGAAGCGGGACTCGACGACAGAGTTGTGGAGATCTGCAAGGTGCTCATCGGAAGCGAACTGCAGGAATCCCAGCCGGACGCTGCCTTTGATGATCTGTTATACTATCGCAGCGGGAATGGAGAGGACCGTCTCGCGCTTATGAAAGAAGGAAACGCGTTCGCGTCCATCTCTCTTCCCGGGGATATCTATGAGGAAGTAAAGAAGAGATACCAGCCTCTGATCGACCAATACGGGGATGAGACGATCATCGACATGGAGTGGGTGATGAACAGCGTTTCAAAGGCGGAAGGGCACTGAGCGTTCAGCGCGCTTTACGTATAATATCGGAAATCAGAGAAAACAGGAGGTTTTTCCATGAAAATGAAAAAGGTAATGGCAACTGTTCTCGCAGCAGCAGTCGTGTGCAGCATGGCGGGCTGCGGAACAGCCGGAACAGCAGCAGCGACCGACAGCGCGGCAGCTGAGACTGCCGCCGCAGCGGAAGAGGAGTTATTTGAAGAGGAAACTGCGGAGGATCTTGAAGAGGATTATGATCTGGAGGAAGTAGATACCTCTACAAATACCATCACTCCCTACGAGGGCGCGTATACGGATGAATCCAACGGAGAAGTCTCGCTCTTTCTGCAGGCGATCGACAGCACAGACGGCGTAAGTGTCTCTGTAGGCGTGAACCAGGAAGACGGATCGCTCTCATATTGGGAGATGAGCGGAACCTTTGACGGCAGCCGGATCACATACACGGACGGCCTTAAAATGATCGAGAAGATGAGCGATGAGAACCCCGATGAGATCGAGGACGAGATGATCTATGAAGACGGAACGGGTTACTTCGAGATCTCTCAGGACAAGAAGGTGACCTGGGTCGACGAGAAGGAAGACGCCGGAAACGGCCTTGTCTTTGTCTGGGATGAAGAAATGAACCAGCAGATCCAGGAGATGATGGACATGTACTCGGATGACGGCGGCCAGAACCCCATGATGAATTGGATCGGCCCCTATGTTGATTCGGAGAACAAGGACTTTTCCATGTTTGTGGAAGCCGGCGGTGAAGATACGTCGGACTGCACGATCACTGTCACACAGGAGACCGGCATCAACCAGGCGACAAAATGGTTTGTGGAAGGCGCTCTGGACACAGAGACGATGACGATCGAGTACACAGGATGCCGCAAAGCGGCCTGCTATCTCGACAAGAACGGAAATGTTGTTTCTGAAGAAAATGAATATGAGGACGGAACCGGAAGATTCGTGATCAATGAAGCGGATCAGTCGATCACCTGGACCGACGATGCGGAGGACGCAGGCAAGGACCTCGTCTTTACATTCAGCTTTGACTATGAGAACGCCGGCTTTACAGAAGAGATGCCGGAGATCGAGGAATAAAACAGGGATCAATTATCGATTTATTGATCGGAATCAGGAAATACGATCTTTCCGTCACAACCGCACAGTAACCATACACTTGTCCGAAAAGAGGTTATTTATGGGAATGAAAGACTGGTGGAAACGGCTGCTGGCCAGATTCAGCAGGGAAGAAGAAGTCCGCGAGGACGAGCAGGTGGTCGAACTTGTGCCTGCGCCGGCTCCCGAACCGGAACCGGAGCAGAAGACGTCCGACGAGCTGATCTTACAGATGGCAGAAGCGCAGGCAGACGCGGGACGCAGCGAAATGCAGGATGCCGGATCTGAAGAGACACAGGGACTTCGCACAGCCGCTGAGGAGGACTTTGAGGAAGGAACGGACGACGAACTCTTTACAGAGGAAGCGATCGAACATGCGGTATTTGACGAGGACTTCAGTAAAGGAGAGTGGGATGACTTCGGATAAGAGCATAAAGAGATCCCGCAGACTCCTTGGCGTATACTGGCTCTATAAGGTGCTTAACGGCGGAAACATTGCAAAGACGACGCTCAATGCGCTGAAGATCGAAGCGAACGCCGCCCGGAAGCAGTATGCGGACGGGCAGCTTCAAAAAGATAAGGCAGGAAGCGCCGGTGCCCGTGCCGGATCCGGAAAACGGGCGCAGAGAGACAGTAAAAGGACCGGAAAGAGCAGAGGCGCCTCAGGAACAGGGCTTTTTAAAGCAGTTCTGAAAAAGGCGCGCGTAATATGAATTAGCAGTGGAGATATAGTATGAGCAAAGTGCGCAATGCAGATATAAGATCAGAACTCCGACCGGCGGCGAGGCTGATGAAACTGACATTCACAGCATCAGGCGCCGCGACATTTGAGAAATATGACCGGCAGTGCGTCAAGAAATACGGCGGCAAGTGGAAAAGCAGACATACGATCGCGGAGGAAAAGGCGATCGTGCGCGATGACGGAACGATCCTGCGGATCCTGGTAGTAAGGTGTGAAGACGGGACCAGGGAGGAGGCGACAGGCCTTCTCTGGCTCCATGACGGCGGTTATGCCTTTGGCGTGCCCGAACAGGAGAGCCTTCTTGTGGACATGTTCTGCGGAGACGGCAGCTGCGTGGCAGTGCTTCCGGACTATACCAAATCGACGGAATCCCCTTATCCGTACGCATTGGAAGATTGTTACAAAGCGCTTTTATGGATGAAAAACAATGCCGAGGAGCTCGGGATCAACAGAAGCCAGCTGTTTGTAGGCGGTTCCGGCGCAGGAGGCGGCCTGACAGCGGCGCTTTGCCTGCGCGCAAGGGACGTGCGGGACGTCAACATCGCGTTTCAGATGCCGATCTCGCCTATGCTGGATGACCGGATGGAAAGCGAGTCGGCGAGAGACAACAACGCGCCTGTATGGGACAGCAGAAAGAACAAGGCGGCATGGGAACTCTATCTGCAGGATATGCACGAAGAGATCCCCGTATACGCTGCGCCGGGCAGGGAAGAGGACGTTCGCGGCCTGCCTGCCGCCTGCAGCATGGTCGGTGACCTTGAACCGGTCAAAGACGAGACAGTCCTGTACTTTACCAGAATGAAGAAAGCGGGAATCCCTGTCTCACTCCGTGTATATCACGGATGTTTTCACGGTTTTGAGACGACAGCGATCAACAGCAATGTGGCGCTGAACGCGCACCGCTATCTGGTTGACAGTTTCCGCTATGCCCAGCATCACTATTTTGCCCACAATAAAGTGGCGCCGCCGCCGGAAGCTTTTGTAGAAAATCCGGCCCCGGCAGAGCAGGAACAGGAGCCTGCAGAAGAGGCAGCCGTCATTGAAAACGAGGCAGCAGAAGCAGCCGGATCCGATGCAGCGGCAGAGACTATCGGGGCAGATGCGGGCGAAGCTGCAGAGAGCATTGAGACAGAGGCAGCAGAAGCTCCTGAGGCAGATGAGACAAAAACAGCCGGAACAGATGAAGCGGAAGAGCCTGCGGACACCAAATAGCAGATAATAGTGTGAAGTTTTCTGTTGACACGCAAAACTTTTATGCTATAATTTCACTGTATGTTTGGTTGAGCATATAGAAAAACCCAATCAGTCAAACTGAAGGGACTGAAGGGAGGGTAGAAACGTATGTCTAGTGTAATCTTAAAAGAGAACGAGACTTTGGACAGCGCGCTGCGCCGCTTCAAGAGAAGCTGTGCGAAGGCAGGCATCCAGCAGGAGATTCGTAAGAGAGAACATTACGAAAAGCCTAGCGTAAAGCGTAAGAAAAAGTCCGAAGCAGCCAGAAAGAGAAAGTACAACTGATTTGGCGGCTGATCTGCAAGCAGAAAGTCCCCTGATTTCGATCAGGGGACTTTTTTTGCAGGGCGCAGAATTAACCGCATCGGATCGGAGGATATATGTGGTTTAAGATCGCAATGATCTTTGTGATCATGATTCTTTTCTTTGCGGCGGTCATGGTGATCGACAATCACCGGTTTGTCGTCCGCCGGTACACGCTGCGCTCAGCAAAGGTCCGCTATCCTGTGCGGCTTGTCTTCATAGCGGATCTTCATGAAAAGTCCTATGGCAGAGACAATGAGGCGATTGTGGAAGCGGTCAGTTCGCTTGATCCTGACGCTGTGCTGGTCGGAGGAGACCTGATCGTATCCGGAAAAGTCAAAAGGGATGCCCGGAGGCAGGAGAACGGTAAAGGTGTACCGGAACCCGCGGACACCGGATGGATGCGGAACAGTCTCTCTTTGATGAAGAGACTTGGCCGGATCAGCAAAGTCTGGTTCGTCTCCGGAAACCATGAGGGCAGATTGTCATATTATAAAGAGTACCGTCAGTACAACCGCTTATTTATAGAAGAAATGGAGAAAGCAGGCGTCCGTTTCCTGCATAACGAATGCGCGGATCCGTGCGCGGAAGCGCATGACGGCGCGGATTCGGGAATCCGGCTTCAGGGCCTGGAGCTGCCTATGCGGTATTACAAGAAATTTACGAAGACGGAACTCACGCAGGAAGAACTCGGCAGAATACTGGGGGAGGCAGATCCTTCTGTCTATACAGTCCTTCTCAGCCATATGCCTGTATATTTTGAACAATATGCCGTGTGGGGCGCGGATCTGTGCCTTTGCGGGCACGTGCACGGAGGCCTGATGCGCCTTCCGCTGATCGGCGGCGTCATGGGAACGAGGCCCAATCTATTCCCCAAGTACAGCGGGGGACAGTATTCCTTCCCGAAGGGAAGCGGTGAAAGCGGAGAAAAGAGTACGATGATACTTACATGCGGTCTGGGCATGCACACACTCCCGATCCGCATCTTTAACCCCGGAGAAATATCCTGTGTGGACCTGCTGCCGGACCGGCAGCAACAGATGGAGGCGATATGGAACAAAACAGAGTAACGGCCGCGATCGAGACGATCCTGTTCGCGATGGGAGATTCCGTGGAGATCGGAACGATCGCCAAAGCGCTTGAGATCTCCGAAGAGGAAGTCAGAGAAGCTGTGCACGCGCTTGAGGAGCGCTGCAATGAGCCGCAGAGCGGACTTATGATCAACTGGTTCGAGGATTCCGTACAGATCTCAAGCAGACCGGAGTACTACGAGTACCTGGTCAAAATAGCGAAAGCCCCCAAAAAGCAGGTGCTGACGGACACGCTCATGGAGACGCTTTCGATCATCGCGTTCAAGCAGCCGGTGACGCGCGCAGAGGTGGAGAATATCCGCGGCGTCAACAGCGACTTCGCGATCAGCAAGCTGGTGAGCTTTGACCTGGTCGAAGAAGTGGGCAGGAAAGACGCGCCCGGAAGACCGCTTCTCTTTGGCACAACAGAGCAGTTCCTGCGTTCCTTCGGGATCAGCTCTCTCAGCGATCTTCCCGACCTTGGAACAGACCAGATCGAGGAATTCCGGGAGGAAGCGGAAAAAGAAGTCGACGGAAGGCTTGATATTTAGGGAAAATGACAGAAAAAGAGCAGAAAAAAGCATTTCCAATTGATTGCTTTTGCTGTTAATATATATACAATGCGGAAAAATCGGGATTGCCTGCACCATTTGTGCAAGGATTCGAATGAACACCCGCAAAATACGCAAAAATACGATAGAAATGACATATAGTTTTTGAAGTCGCTGTGTTATACTTCTATTGTTTTTTGACAGAGTAAAATTATATGGAGGTCTAGAAAGAATGAGCAGTTTTTCAAAAGCGAGACAGAGAATAACCGCCCTGCTCGATGAAAACAGTTTCGTGGAGATCGGCGCCAGGGTGACAGCCAGGGCGACTGATTTCAATCTGAAATCTGTAGAGACACCTTCTGACGGTGTAGTCACCGGCTACGGTGTGATCGACGGAAATCTCGTTTACGTTTACAGCCAGGACGCGTCCGTGCTCGGCGGCAGTGTCGGAGAAATGCACGCGAGAAAGATCGCGGCGATCTACGATCTGGCGATCCGCACCGGTGCCCCTGTGATCGGTCTGGTGGAGTCCGCGGGACTTCGTCTTCAGGAAGGTATGGACGCTCTGAACGCGTTCGGTACGATTTACGGCAGACAGGTGAAAGCTTCCGGGCTGATCCCTCAGATCACGGCGATCTTCGGCAATTGCGGCGGCGGCCTTGCGCTGGTTCCCGCTCTTACGGACTTTGTCTTCATGGCAAAGGATGCGAAGCTGTTCGTAAATGCTCCTAATACACTGGCAGGCAACAGAGAGGATAAGAACGACACGGCCGCGGCAGCTGTAAAGGCTGCAAACGGAAGCGTTGACGTCGTCGGAACTGAGGAAGAGATCTTTGGCGAGATCAGAACCCTGATCTCCATGCTTCCTTCCAACAACGAAGATGAGTCTGTTGCCGACTGCACGGACGATCTGAACCGCGCGAGCGAGAGCGTCGCTGCCGGATATGCAGATCCTTCCATCGCACTCGGCGATATCGCGGATGACGGTCTGTTCTTTGAGACAAAGAGATCCTGCGCACCTGAGATGGCAACCGGCCTGATCAGACTCAACGGCATGACGGTAGGCGCTGTTGCCAACAGAAGCGCCGTATATGATGAGAACGGCGAAGAGGAGAAGACCTTTGATACAGTGCTGACGGCAGCCGGCTGCTACAAGGCGGCTGACTTCGTGCGCTTCTGCGACGCGTTTGAGATCCCTGTCATCACATTGACCAATGTGACAGGCTTCGCCGCTACCGAGAGCGAAGAGAGAAAGGTCGCTGATGCGGCCGGCAAACTCACTGCCGCATTCGCAGGCGCCAATGTGCCCAAGGTCAACGTCATCGTGGGCAAGGCAGTTGGAAGTGCTTATGCTGTAATGAACAGCAAGGCGACCGGCGCTGACTTTACGATCGCTCTTCCCGACGCGACGATCGGGATCATGGACGCAAGACTTGCAGCCCGTGTCCTGTGCAGCGGAACTGCTGAAGAGGTTGCTGAGACTGCTGCTAAGTATGACGCGCTGCAGAACAGCATCGACAGCGCAGCGGCAAGAGGATATGTGGACCAGATCGTCGAGCCCGAGAACCTTCGCAAGTATCTGATCGGCGCAATGGAAGTGCTTTATACAAAGAGAGAGGAATTCCCCGCCAAGAAGCACAGCGCGAAATAAGAAGGAGACACAGAATATGAAAAAATGGTTAATAACAACACTTCTTGTTATCGCCTGTGTTTTCGGTCTTGTGGCATGCGGCTCCTCAGATAATTCCAACGCTACACCTGAGGTGGAGCTCACGGAAGAGCAGGAGCAGCAGTGGTTCGACTCAGCCAGCCAGTTCGTACTGAGCATGCATGACGCGGTTCAGACCGGACAGGCAGAGGCACAGATGGATGACCCGGTATACGGACCTGCGTTCACCAGCTGGCAGAACGCTCTGGAAGATATCGGAGAAGTGCAGAATATTGAAGGAAAATCCACTTCCTTCACAAAGAAAGAGGGAACCGTCACTGTGACAGTGAAGGGTTCCAGACATGACGCGGACGTCGTATTCACAATGGAAGGATCCAGTGAAGGCTATAAAGTCACAGGAATCACCACCAACGTGGAATACAACATGTCTGAGAAGATCCAGCAGGCAGCCCTTAACACCCTGCTCGGTATGGGAACAACATTTTCGGTGCTGATTCTTCTGGCACTTGTGATCGCTCTGTTCGGCAAAGTCGTAGGCGGCGCTTCGAACAGATCCACACAGAAGAAGAGTGCAGTGGAGACCGCGGCAGCGCCTGCTCCTGTATCCGTCGTTGAAGAAGAGGAAGAACTCGCGGACGACATGGAACTGGTAGCAGTGATCGCGGCAGCAATCGCGGCCTATGAAGGACAACAGAGTACTGACGGATTTGTAGTCCGTTCAATTCGTAAAGCCAGAAGAAAGTAAATCTCAGGAGGAATAAAGATGAAGAACTATATCATTACTGTCAACGGCACAGCGTATGAAGTTACAGTAGAAGAGAATGAGAACGGCGCCGCAGCAGCTCCTGCAGCTCCCAAGGCAGCACCCAAAGCAGCTCCCAAGGCTGCCCCTAAAGCAGCTCCCAAGGCAGCTCCCGCAGGCGGCACAGGCAAATACAGAGTAGAAGCCGGCGCAGCCGGAAAGGTCTTCAAGGTTGAGGCTTCTGTAGGCCAGGCTGTCAAGAAGGGCGACGCGGTCGTCATCGTAGAAGCTATGAAGATGGAGATCCCTATGGTTGCTCCCGAAGACGGCACTGTCGTATCCATCGACTGCCATGTCGGCGATCCTGTTGAGGCCGGAACACTTCTGGCTACGATCGACTGATCGACTGACAAGAGGGAGGTCTAAGTTACATGGAATATATCACACGTACTCTTGATAACTTAGTACACCAGACCGCTTTTTTGAACCTGACATGGGGCAATTACCTCATGATCTGTGTGGCACTTGTGTTCATGTACCTTGCAATTGCCAAGGACTTTGAGCCCCTTCTGCTTGTACCGATCTCATTCGGTATGCTGCTGGTCAATATCTATCCCGATATTATGGCAGTACCTACGGAGACGACAAGCGGCGGCCTTCTGTACTATTTCTTCCAGCTCGACGAGTGGGCGATCCTGCCTTCCCTGATCTTTATGGGCGTCGGAGCTATGACGGATTTCGGACCCCTGATCGCGAGCCCCTCGAGTTTCCTCATGGGCGCAGCGGCGCAGTTCGGTATCTTTTCCGCTTACTTCGGAGCGATCGCGCTCGGATTTAACGGAAAAGCGGCAGCTGCGATCTCGATCATCGGCGGCGCTGACGGACCGACTTCCATTTTCCTTTGTTCCAAGCTGGGACAGACAGAGCTTCTGGGACCGATCGCGGTAGCGGCGTACTCTTATATGTCGCTGGTTCCGATCATCCAGCCCCCTATTATGAAGCTGTTCACCTCTGAAAAGGACAAGAAGATCAGGATGAGCCAGCTCCGTCCTGTTTCCAAACTCGAGAAGATCCTGTTCCCCATCGTGGTAACGATCGTCGTCTGTATGATCCTTCCCACGACAGCTCCTCTGGTAGGTATGCTGATGCTGGGCAACCTGTTCCGTGAGTGCGGCGTAGTCAGACAGCTGACAGAGACAGCCAGCAATGCGATGATGTATATCGTCGTTATCCTGCTGGGTACTTCCGTCGGCGCGACAACAAGCGCGGAAGCGTTCCTGAATATCACAACCCTCAAGATCGTGGCGCTTGGTCTGATCGCGTTCTCGTTCGGCACATTTGCAGGCGTTATGTTCGGCCAGGTGATGAAGATCGTCACAGGCGGCAAGGTCAATCCTCTGATCGGCTCTGCAGGCGTTTCCGCTGTACCTATGGCAGCGCGCGTTTCCCAGAAGGTCGGTTCGGAATATGATCCTTCCAACTTCCTGCTGATGCACGCCATGGGCCCTAACGTCGCAGGCGTTATCGGAACCGCGGTCGTTGCCGGCGTATTCATGGCCGTATTCGGAATTGTATAACTAGGAGGAAAAACATGTCAGAACAGGTCAAAAAACCAGTAAGAATTACGGAGACAGTCCTTCGTGATGCGCATCAGTCCCTGATCGCGACCAGAATGCCCACCGAAGTGATGCTCCCTATCGCAGATAAAATGGACCAGGTAGGCTACGAAGCAGTCGAGATGTGGGGCGGTGCCACATTCGATTCCTGCCTGCGCTTCCTTAAAGAGGATCCGTGGGAGAGACTCAGAAAGCTCAAAGAGAAGTTCAAGAAGACTCCTATGCAGATGCTCCTCCGCGGACAGAACCTTCTCGGCTACAGCCACTACAGTGACGACGTAGTTGAGTATTTTGTCCAGAAATCCATCGCTAACGGCATTGACAGGATCCGTATCTTTGACTGCCTTAACGACCTCAGAAACCTTGAGACATCCGTCAAGGCGACCAAGAAAGAAGGCGGCCACGCACAGATCGCTCTGTCTTACACACTCGGTGATGCCTATACAGAGGATTATTGGATGAACATTGCGCGCGAGATCGAGGAGATGGGCGCGGATTCCCTCTGCATCAAGGATATGGCAGGTCTTCTGCTTCCTTACGACGCTGAGAAGCTGGTCAAGGCTCTTAAGAGAGGAACCGATATCCCGATCGAGCTGCACACGCACTATACATCCGGCTGCGGCAGCATGACTTACCTCAAGGCAATCGAAGCAGGCGTCGATATCATCGACTGCGCGATCAGCCCCCTGGCTCTGGGTACTTCCCAGCCCGCCACTGAGGTTATGGTCGGCGCTCTCAAGGGAACCGAGAGAGATACAGGTCTCGATCAGGCTCTCCTTAAGGAGATCGCGGATTACTTCACACCTTATCGTGAGGAGTGCCTCGAGAACGGCCTTCTGAGCACCAAGGTGCTCGGCGTAAATATCAGAACTCTGATCTACCAGGTTCCCGGCGGAATGCTTTCCAACATGGTCAGCCAGCTGGCAGAGCAGGGCGCTTCCGATAAGCTCACTGCTGTTCTGGAAGAGGTTCCGAGAGTTCGTAAGGATCTCGGCGAGCCCCCGCTCGTTACTCCTTCCTCCCAGATCGTCGGCACACAGGCCGTTATGAACGTGCTTATGGGTGAGCGCTACAAGATGGCTACCGAGCAGACCAAGGACCTGATCCGCGGCAAATACGGCCAGACCATCAAGCCCATGAACGAGGAAGTCGTAAAGAAAGTCATCGGCGACGAGGAAAGGATCACCTGCAGACCCGCAGACCTGATCCCTCCGCAGCTGCCTCAGTTCGAGAAGGAATGCGCGCAGTGGAAGCAGCAGGATGAGGACGTTCTGTCCTACGCTCTGTTCCCTCAGGTCGCGGTTGATTTCTTCAAATACCGCCTTGCACAGCAGGAAAAAGTGGATCTGACAAAGGCTGATACAGCCAATGGCGCATATCCTGCGTGATCATTGAAAGAATGACAGGACCCGAAAGAGAGATGATCTCTTTCGGGTCTTTTTTGCTTTTATTTCTGAACACACTCATCTCTTTCCAATCACTTTAATATCTGTTAAAATTATGAATCAGGATAATGATATTACTGAAAGTATGCATATTCATAAACTCTATTGAGAGGCACTGTTAATCATTATGAGGCGCTTTGACGTAGTCCGGAGGCTCCTGGAAGGACAATCCGGCAGCAATACCGAATACAACAGCATAACTGCGAAAGCGCATATGTCCGTGCGGGTCCGCAGGAAAGAGAAGCTGGATGAGATCTCCGGCTTTTTCGTGAGGCCCGGCAACTACCGTCTGAATGGCGCGAGAGCAATGCGGGGCGGCGTGAACTTCACGATCACATCTGCCGGCGCAACATCCTGTGACCTCCTGCTGTTCAAGAGAAAGCAGTCCATGCCTTACGCTATCATCCGGATCCCTGAGTCCTACAGAGTGGGAAATGTGTATTCCATCTTTGTCTCGGGACTGGATGTGGAAGAGTTTGAATACGCCTACAAGCTCGACGGCCCCTATGACCCGGAGAAGGGACTGTATTTTGACAAGAATAAGCTGATCCTGGATCCCTATTCCAAAGCTGTGACCGGGCAGAGAGCCTGGGGCGCCGCCAAGACGGAAGCGGATTACCATTCCAGAGTCGTCAAGGAGACCTATCACTGGACTGAAAACGATTTTCCCTATACGCCCATGGAGGATTCGATCATCTACGAGATGCATGTCCGCGGATTTACCAGGCACAAGACATCCGGCGTGCAGTATCCGGGAACCTTCGCGGGGATCATCGAGAAGATCCCTTATCTGAAGGAACTCGGAGTGACAGCGGTCGAGCTGATGCCGATCTTCGAATTTGATGAATGTATCAACTCCAGAAGCTACAATGGAAAGGTGCTTCTGGAGTACTGGGGATATAATACCGTCGCTTTCTTCGCGCCTAATACGGCCTATACCGCTTCGATCGAGTACAACGAAGAGGGCACGGAGCTCAAGGAAATGATCAAGTGCCTGAAGAAGGAGGGAATTGAGGTAATCCTGGACGTCGTCTTCAACCACACGGCGGAAGGAAACCGGAAGGGAAGATACTTCTCCTTTAAAGGCATAGACAGCAATATTTACTATACGCAGACGCCCGGAGGCGACTATTACAACTTCAGCGGCTGCGGCAATACCTTTAACTGCAACCATCCGCAGGTGAGCCGCTTTATTGTGGACTGTCTGCGGTACTGGGTGACGGAATACCATGTGGACGGATTCCGATTTGACCTGGCGTCAATCCTCACAAGGGATGAGGACGGGGCGCCTATGACAGATCCGCCGCTTCTTCGCATGATCTCCAATGATCCGATCCTTGCCAGGACCAAGATGATCGCGGAGCCGTGGGACGCCGGCGGGCTCTACCAGGTCGGAAGCTTCCCGGCCTATGGAAGATGGTCGGAATGGAACGGCCGCTACAGAGATTCCATCCGCGATTTCTTAAAAGGCAGTTACTGGCACGCGCCGGAGACAGCCGCGAGGATCACAGGATCCACAGATATGTACGGCAAGGCACCTTACAAGGGATGCAATTCCTCCGTCAATTTTGTCACCTGCCACGACGGCTTCACGCTGTATGACCTGTTTTCCTACGATCACAAGCACAATGAGGCCAATGGATGGAACAATACAGACGGCGCCGATGACAACAGAAGCTGGAACTGCGGCGTGGAGGGCCATACAGATGATCCGGTCATTAAGTCGCTCAGACAGAAGATGATGCGCAACGCGATGACAGTACTCATGTGCAGCCGCGGGACGCCTATGATCCTGGCCGGTGATGAGTTCGCCAACACGCAGTACGGCAATAACAACGGATACTGTCAGGACAGCGAGATCTCCTGGCTGAACTGGGATTATCTGCGTGCCAACAAGGACCATTTTGAATTTGTTAAGAACGTGATCGCTTTCAGAAAGAAGCACCCCGTGATCTCCAGGCCCCTGAAGCCTGCCCGCTGCGGCCTGGCGGCAGTGACCACTTGCGGCTCGGATCCGGACAACCATACGATCGGTATGGGCAATAAAGTGCTGGGCATCCTGTATGCCGGACGTCTTCCGGATGACTCCGATGACGACGTCGTCTATATGGTGATCAACGCTTACTGGGAGAAGCAGGAGATCCGTCTGCCTGCGCTTTCAGGCGGTCTGGCGTGGGGACTCAATATCTACACAGACGCCGACAACGAGGTGTATTACCAGGAGGAGAGCTGCTTTGTGCACAATCCGATGTTTATGCTCAAAGAGAGAAGTGTAGCGGTATTTACACTATATCGTCCCGGATGATGTTTCTGTTATTAACACAGTGCCCGGAACAAGCCGGCAACAGACAGCGGATGTCCGCTTACTGAAATGATCTCACCCTGCAGAAGGCTGGTCCGCTTGCAGGGTGTTTTTGCTTTATGGTAATGGAGAAAAACTATGGCAGTACAGAAGATACTTGTAGTCGATGATGAAGCGAGAATGCGCAAGCTGGTCTCCGATTTTCTTGTCAGGGAAGGATATGAGGTGCTGGAAGCTGCGAACGGCGAAGAAGCTATGGATCTGTTTTACGCGGATAAAGAGATCGTCCTCATCATTCTCGATGTCATGATGCCCAAAATGGACGGATGGCAGGCGCTCAGAGAGATCCGGGAGTCTTCCCAGGTGCCGGTCATCATGCTCACGGCGCGCGCCGATGAGCGGGACGAGCTCAAGGGCTTTGATCTTGGCGTCGACGAATATGTGACCAAACCCTTCAGCCCGCGCACGCTGGTGGCAAGAGTGAATGCCATACTCAGAAGAACCGCTTCCCACGAGGAGAACGACCGGATCGAACTGAGCGGGATCGTGCTGGATAAGTCCGCGCACCAGGTCACCATCGACGGAGAGCCGGTTGAGCTCAGCTTCAAGGAATTCGAGCTTCTCACCTACTTTATGGAGAACAACAAGATCGCGCTCTCCAGAGAAAAGATCCTCAACCACGTGTGGAACTATGACTATTTTGGCGACGCAAGGACCATCGACACCCATGTCAAAAAACTCAGAAGCAAGCTCGGTTCCAAAGGCGAACTGATCAAAACGATCTGGGGCATGGGATATAAGCTGGAGGCGTGATCAGTCCTTGGAATTGCGGGACAGGGGTGAACGACTGTGAAGAGTTTCGATCATAAAGAAAAAAAGGTCCGCTATTCGATACGGCTCCAGTTCACGATCATCTTCTTTTTCCTGATGCTGGGGGCGATCGGATCCTGCTGGATCATCAACAGTACCTTTCTTGAGAGATACTATATACGGGAAAAGCGGATCGCCCTGACCCAGATGTACAACGAGGTCAACGAGGCGGCCGCCTCAAACTCCATCGATTCGGATGAATTTGACGAGCAGGTCAGCCGCAGCGCCGGCATTGAGAACATCAGCCTGATCGTCATGGACGCAGAGAGCGCGACGGTAAAGCTGCACTCCTCGGACAGCGCCGCAATCGGAAACCGGCTGTGGGACAATCTCTTTGGCGAGACGCCGGATCTCTCCGAGCGGGATACGTCATCGAGCCGTTACTACAAAGTCAGCGAGCTGGTCTATGAAGAGACATACAGCATCAGCATTATCTATGACAGCCGCATGGACCTCAAGAGCATGGAGCTCTTCGGCGTCCTGGACGACGGGAGCTTCTGCCTGCTCCGGACCGCCCTGGAGAGCATCCACAACAGTTCGGCGATCGCCAACCGCTTTATGGGCTATATCGGCATTGCCATATCGCTCCTAGGCGCGCTGTTTGCCCTGTTTCTTGCGGGCAGGCTCACGAAACCCATCCGGGACCTGACGGAGATCTCTTCGAGAATGAAGAACCTGGATTTCAGCGCCAAGTATGACGGCAAGAGCCGCACGGAGATCGCGGAGCTGGGAGAGAACATCAATGAGCTGTCGGAGATCCTGGAGAGGACGATCTCGGAGCTCAAGACGGCCAACAATGAGCTCAGGGAGGACATTGAGCGCAAGGAAAAGACCGAGGAGATGCGGCAGGAGTTTCTTTCCGGCGTCACGCATGAGCTGAAAACGCCGCTGGCCCTGATCAAGGGATATGCGGAGGGACTTCAGGAAGGCGTCGCGGACGATCCGCAGAGCGCCGTCTACTATACAGAGGTGATCGTCGACGAAGCCGACAAGATGAACCGGATCGTCACAAGGCTCCTGTCCCTCAATCAGCTGGAGTTCGGAAAGACGGAGTTCACAATGGTCCGCTTCGATATCGTCGGTTTCGTGGAAGGCTGTCTGCAGAACGCGGACATGCTGGCCAAAAAGAAGGAGATCCGTGTCAAAATACAGAAGAGACCGCCTCTGTATGTGTGGGCGGACGAGTTTTGGACAGAAGAAGTTTTCATGAATTACTTCTCTAACGCAGTAAATCACTGCAACGGTAAAAAAGTAATTGACATTCATTTTGAAGAGAAGCAAAATTGTGTTCGAGTCGTTGTTTTTAATACCGGAAGCCCCATACCCGAGGAGTCTCTGCCCCATCTGTGGGAGAAGTTCTACAAAGTAGACAAGGCGAGGACCAGGGAGTACGGAGGATCCGGCGTAGGTCTGTCCATCGTTAAGGCGATCATGGATCAGATGCACCAGGATTACGGCGTTATCAATTATGACAACGGAGTCGCGTTCTGGTTTGAACTGGAGAAAGACGGACAGGCAAAAAAGGGCTGAACGAACAGACGGGAGAGAGAATATATGGTAGCGATCGTCGATTATGGGGCAGGAAATATCAAGAGCGTGGAAAACGCAGTGCGCTATCTGGGACATGAAGCTGTCCTGACAAGAGATCCCGCGGTGATCCTGTCCGCGGACCATGTCATTCTTCCCGGAGTCGGAGCCTTTGGAGACGCAATGACCCGTTTATCCAGGTACGGCCTTGATGAAGTTCTGCGGAAAGCCGCAGCAAGCGGGACCCCGTTTCTGGGGATATGCCTGGGCCTGCAGCTGCTGTTCGAGAGCAGCGAGGAGAGCCCCGGCGCCGAGGGTCTCGGTATTTTGAAGGGACACATTCTTCGGATCCCGGACGGCGAGGGCCGAAAAGTCCCCCAGATCGGCTGGAACGACCTGACCTATCCCAATCCGGGAAGGCTGTTTGCGGGTCTTCCGGAAGGATCCTATGTATATTTTGTCCATTCATACTACCTGCGGGCCGCGGATCCATCGATCGTAACAGCGTGCACACAGTACGGCGTGCGCATCGACGCATCCGTGGAGAGCGGAAACGTATTTGCCTGCCAGTTCCACCCCGAAAAGAGCGAGGCGGCAGGTATGAAGATCCTGCAGAATTTCCTGATGATCTGATAAAGCCTGCGCGGTGAGGGCCGCGCGCATGCAAGCCGCGTGGACCGTATCTCAGTCCACGATGTGAACGAGCAGCAGAAAGGAGCCAGAATGCTCACAAAGAGAATCATTCCCTGCCTGGATGTAAAGGACGGCCGCGTCGTAAAGGGTATCAATTTTGTGCAGCTGCGGGATGCCGGCGATCCGGTGGAGACCGGGGAAGCTTATTCAAAGGCAGGCGCCGACGAGCTGGTCTTTCTGGATATAACGGCGACAAGCGACGCGAGAAACACCGTGGCGGATATGGTGCGCCGCGTGGCGGAGCGGGTCTTTATCCCTTTTACAGTGGGCGGCGGGATCCGTTCTGTGGAAGATATGAAAGCGATCCTTCGGGAAGGCGCAGACAAGATCTCGATCAATTCCGCGGCGATCCTGAGGCCTGAGCTGATCCGCGAAGGCGCGGAACGGTTCGGAAGCCAGTGTGTAGTCGTCGCCATTGACGCCCGGCGGAGGAAAGAGGGCGAAGGTTGGACCGTTTACAGGAGCGGAGGCCGCATTGACACGGGGATTGATGCCGTTGAATGGGCGATCAGGGCGCAGGAGCTGGGCGCCGGGGAGATCCTGCTCACCAGTATGGACTGCGACGGCACCAAGGCGGGTTATGACCTTGAACTCACCAGAACGATCGCGGAGAATCTCTCGATCCCGGTCATCGCGTCCGGCGGCGCCGGCGCGCTGGAGCACTTTTATGACGCCCTGACGGAAGGCGGCGCGGAAGCGGTGCTTGCAGCGTCCCTGTTCCATTACAAAGAGCTGGAGATCCGCGAGGTCAAATCGTATCTGAAAGACCGCGGCATTCCGATGAGATTATAAAAGACTGGCCTGACCGGAACCGGCAGGTCCTGGTTGGGGACCGGGACTGCATAAAATAAGCCGGTCATGGAAATATAATGCATTAAACAAGGAGAGGGAAAATGGGATTTCTTAGAAGACCCCGCAGGGCGAGCAGAAAGAATATCAAGAGCAGGAAAAAGGAGAATATCATCATGGAAAAGACAGAAGCACCTGCAGAGACAATGGCGCAGACAGCAGAATCTGATGCACAGGGCGCGGCCGATTATGTAAGAGCGGACGCAGAGAGCGTCTTTGACTATTTCAGGCAGATCACAGCGATCCCGCACGGATCCCATCACACCAAAGAGATCAGCGATTTTCTGGTCGCTTTCGCGAATGAGAGAGGACTGGACTGTGTACAGGATGAAGCCAACAATGTGATCATCACCAAGAAGGCGTCGAAAGGATGCGAAAACGCGGAACCTATTGCTCTTCAGGGACACATTGATATGGTTCTGGCCAGCGAGCCGGACAAGCAGATCGACATGCTCACAGAACCCGTCACGATCCTCGAAGAGGACGGCTGGATGACTGCGGACGGAACGACCCTTGGCGCTGACAACGGCATTGCTGTTGCCATGATGCTGGCTGTTCTTGCTGATGAAAGCATCAAACACCCTCTGATCGAGTGCATTTTTACGTCGGATGAGGAAGTCGGCCTTGTCGGCGCGTCCGCCATCGATCTCTCCGGCCTTAAGAGCCGCAGGCTCCTGAACCTGGACTCTGAGGAGGAAGGCGTGTTCTGCGCAGGCTGCGCGGGAGGCTCGGAGGTAGTCTGCGAGATACCCATGAAGCGCAGGAACAGAGAAGGCATTGTCCTGAACGTCAGAGTATCCGGCCTCAGAGGCGGGCACTCGGGTTCCGATATCCAGATCGGAAGCGCGAACGGCAATAACCTTCTGGCAAGAGCCCTGTATAAGGTCTTTGCGGAGGAATCTTTCCGCCTCGTCTCCATGAGCGGCGGCGACGCGGACAATGCGATTCCGACCGGCGCAGAGGCAAGGATCCTTTTCCCCGCGGAATCTGACAGAAAGAAGATCGAAGGACTCTTCAAGGCGGCAGGCGAAGAGCTGTTCGCGGAATATGAAGTCACAGATCCCGGCATGACCTGGAACGCGGACTGGGAGGAAGCGGAAAACGCTGCAGCTGTATCCAGAAAGAAAACGCTCGGTATTTTATCGTATATCATGGCAGTGCCCACCGGCGTGACCCACATGAATCCCGTGATCAAAGAGATGCCGCAGACCTCATTGAATCTGGGCATCATCCGCACCCATAAGAGCCGCCTTCTGGTGGAATTCATGGTCAGAAGCGGCGTTAATTCACAGAATGCTTTCCTCACGGAGCGCGTGGTCCTGATCACGGAAGCATTCGGCGGAAAAGCGACTGTGCGCTCTTCCTATCCCGCATGGGAGTACAGAAATGAATCCGCTTTCCGCGACCTGTGCGTGCGCGTCTACAAGGACCTGACCGGCACAGAACCCGGCGTGGAAGTGATCCATGCAGGACTGGAATGCGGAATTCTGTCCGGAAAGCTTCCGGAACTGGACTGCATCTCCGCAGGTCCCAACCTGGAGCATGTGCACACCGTGAGAGAGAGAATGAACATCAACTCCGTGAAGAATGTATGGACTTATGTCCTTGCACTTCTGGAGGCGGCGGCAGAATAAGAGGCCGCGCAGCAGCTTAGTGAGGATGGAAGATGGCGCAGATCGCAGGCGACTGGCTGCCCGCAGTGAGAGCGGAATTTGCCAAGCCGTATTACCGGGAACTGTATCAGTTTGTGAGAAAAGAATATGAGAGCGGAACCGTATATCCGCCCGCGGACCAGATTTTCAACGCGCTTCACCTTACCCCGCTCGGCAAGGTCAAAGTAGTGATCCTCGGGCAGGATCCCTATCACAATGTGCATCAGGCGCACGGACTCTGCTTTTCGGTGCCGGAAGACCAGCGGGAGATCCCGCCCTCACTGATCAACATTTACAGAGAACTGCACGACGACGTAGGCTGCAGGATGCCCCAGACGGGATGCCTGACCAAGTGGGCCGAACAGGGCGTGCTCCTTCTCAACACGGTGCTCACAGTAAGGGCGCATCAGGCCAACTCGCACAGAAACCACGGATGGGAGCAGTTTACCGACGCCATCATCCGCGCTGTGGAGACACAGGACCGCCCGATCGTCTATATGCTGTGGGGAACCCCCGCGCAGAGCAAGGCGCCCATGGTGACCAATCCGAAGCACCTTGTCCTCAAGGCCCCGCACCCGAGCCCGCTCTCCGCGTACCGGGGATTCTTCGGGTGCAGGCACTTCAGCCAGTGCAACGAGTTTTTGAAAACACACGGAGAGACGCCGGTCGACTGGCAGCTCTGAGCGTGTATGAACAATCAACTATGAAGGCGGACGCCTTCAGGAAAAGAGGAAACATGAAAAAAGTACCCTATATCACCAGAGAAAAGGCAGAAGAGATCGCGAGAACCTGGCCAACCCCCTTTTATCTGTATGACGAAAAAGGAATCCGTGAGAACGCGGAAGCGGTCAAGAAGGCGTTTGCGTGGAACCCCGGATTTCGTGAGTATTTTGCCGTAAAAGCGACGCCCAATCCCGCCATTATGCAGATCTTTAACGACTATGACTTCGGATTCGACTGCTCGTCTCTGGCGGAACTCATGCTGGCGGACGCAGTCGGCGCGGACGGACAGCACATCATGTTCTCCTCCAATGACACGCCGGCTGAAGAGTACGCCTATGCGGCAAAGCTCGGCGCGATCATCAACCTGGATGACATCACGCATATCCCCTTCCTGGAGGAGATCCTCGGCGGCAGGTTCCCGGAGACCATGAGCCTCCGCTACAATCCCGGCGGCGTGTTCAGAATGTCCAACGGCATCATGGATAACCCCGGCGATTCCAAGTACGGATTTACCAAGCAGCAGCTCTTCGAGGGCGTGCGCATCCTCAAGGAGAAGGGCGTCAAACACTTCGGTATTCACGCGTTTCTTGCCAGCAATACCGTGACCAATGAGTACTATCCGATGCTGGCCGCCCAGCTGTTTGAGCTTGTGGCGGAGATCCACCGCACATTTGACGTGCATATCGCGTTCGTCAACCTTTCGGGCGGCGTCGGAATTGCCTACTCCCCCTATGACACGCCCAACGACATCGCCGTGATCGGCGAGGGCGTCAGGGAAGTCTACGACGCGGTCCTTCGCGATAAGGGTATGGGCGATGTGGCCATCTACTGCGAGATGGGACGCTTCATGCTGGCTCCCTACGGCGCGCTCATCACAAAGGCGATCCATGAAAAACACATCTACAAGGAGTACATCGGTGTGGACGCTTGCGCAGCCAACCTGATGAGGCCCGCCATGTACGGCGCTTATCATCACATTACGGTGCTGGGCAAGGAAGACGCGCTCCGGGACCACATGTATGACGTGACCGGATCTCTGTGCGAGAACAACGATAAGTTTGCCGTAGACCGCCTGCTTCCCAAGATCGATATGGGCGACTATCTCTTCATCCATGACGCAGGCGCGCACGGATTCGCGATGGGCTATAACTACAACGGAAGACTCCGCAGCGCGGAACTTCTGCTCAAAGAGGACGGAAGCGTGAAGCAGATCAGAAGGGCCGAGACAGAGATGGACTACTTCGCGACGTTCGAAGGCACGGAATTTTATGAGAAACTGCAGGAGGACTACAAGGAATTAAGAGGCTGATATGGGCAGAAAATTCTTTTTCTTCGATATTGACGGGACGCTGACAGACAGAAAAACGGGACTGATCGTGCCTTCCGCGGCGGAAGCGCTGCAAAAACTTCGGGAAGCCGGTCACTTTGTCGCGATCAATACGGGAAGAGCGCATTATAAGGCAAGGAAGTTTTTTGACGAGAACGGGTTCGAGAACATGGTCTGCAACGGCGGCATGGCGATCGTGATCGACAAAAAACTGGTGGAGAACAGCCCGCTGATCATCGAAAACGCGCTGGCGCTCTATCACCAGGCTCTGGACCGGGGATACGGGGTATTGGTATCCGATGAGGATTCGCAGCGGGTCGCGGCCCGCGACTTCCGGTTCTATGATCAGGCCGGGATCCGCAAGGAACCTACCACCTATGCGATCGACAGTGATTACAGGCCTGAGGACCGGGGAATCATCTATAAGATGTATATCTCGATCAGCAGCCGCAGCGAGGAGGAACTTCTGGAGATCCTTCCTGCCGCGAAACCGCTTGGTCACATATGGTTTGAGCCGGAATATCTTCTGATCCAGCAGGACGCCAAGAAGCGCGGCATCATGCGCATGCTTGAACTTGTCGGCGGCGATCCGAAGGACGTTGTCGTGTTCGGAGATGACACAAACGATATGGATATGTTCGCGCCGGAGTTCTACAAGGTGGCGATGGGAAACGGCCATCCCGACCTGATGGCTGCGGCCGACGAAGTGGCGCCTCCCAATATTGAGGACGGCATCTATAGAGTTTGCGAGAAAAACGGATGGTTTCACTGAGAAACCATCCGTTTTTATGATGTCGGTATAGGGGCCTTCAGCCCGCGCAGCGGACAGGTCAGTCGTAGACCGTGTCGCCCTCCAGCATGTAGTAGCTCACGCCTTCCATATCCTTGAGGGTCTGCAGGTAGGCGGTGTAGAGATCGTCCCAGCTGCTGTAGTCCGCTTCTCCCCGATGATCGGGAAGGTCGTAGTGCTCGCGCAGGTACTGCCCCATATAGGAAGTCACCTTGGCGACGCCGTATTCGTTGAGATGGTCGCCCTCGTCGCGGGTGTCGTGGCTCCAGTCGATCCCCATTTCCTTCCAGTTCTGATTGAAATCGATGTAGTTTACGCCGCGGGAAGAGACGTAATTCCTGATCGCATTGAGCCGCGTCGTGTCATAGCACTTGGGAGAGCAGAGGCTGTAGAGAATGACGTCGATATTCTCCTTCTCACAGAGGCGGAGGATCCGGTCCATATAAAAGACCGACATGGGATCGATCTCTTTGACTTCGTCCGTCGGCTTTAAATAATCGAGGTCTCCCGTATAGGGCATTATGTGCTCGCTGACCAGATAGCCCATGTAGTATTCCCTGATACTGCCTTCCTTTTTTCCGATCGACTGCCAGAGATTGTGGAAGCGGATGAAAGGGAAATAGTACTGGAAGATCTCGGAGACTGCAGCCTGCGCGTCCGTCAGCGGATCGTCGGAGCGGAACATCATATTGGTCTCGATCATGATCACCCTGGGATGCTGATATTTGAGGCCGTGCCGCAGCAGATAATAAGCCTCCGACGTGCGGGAAGCGCCTTTACAGAGATTGAAGGAGGCGAAGCCCTCGTCATTCCACAGATCCATGGGCGATATGCCGACCATGGCAAGACTGTTTCCTACATTATATATATCGATGCAGTCCCGCGGGACCGTCATGATCTCCGCGTACCGCGCGTTCCTGTCCTTGATGTGCCCTTCCAGAAAGAACTTGCCCGGATTGAGCACGATACCGGCTATAGTCAGTAAAAGGGACAGAATACATCCGAACAGCAGTATTCTGAAAAATGATTTAAGCGAAACAGCTTCGCCGGAAGTAGATCCTGTTTTCATGTTTTCCTTTATAATGCGGTTAAGTTGATGGAAAGGCTCCGGGGAGCTCTGCCAAAACACTGTGTCATTTATATTTTAATCCGAATACTCAGTATAATCCAGAAGCCCGCTGTTTGTCGAGAATTTCCCGAGATTTAGGCTGTAAGAGTATTGCAAAAAAGAGTATTTACGATTAAGGTAGATTAGGTGTGTTATACATCAGCATGTTTGAACAGGAAAGGAGAGATCAGTTTTTGAAAACGATACTTGACAGACTGGAATTAACAGAAAAAGAATTCGGAAACCGTCCCGCCGTCGATGACGGTTCGGTTTGCCTCACTTATACGGAACTTGTTAAGAAGGCAAAGGGGATCGCGGGTATTATGTGCGATAAGATCCACATGAATGAACCCGTTGCGATCCTTGCGGAGAAAAGCACCGCTACACTGTCCTGCATGTACGGCGTCGCCTATGCGGGCGGATTTTATGTGAGCGTCAATCCCGAGCAGCCGCCGGAGAGGATCCGCAAGATCCTTCAGGTCCTCGAATCAAAGATCGTCGTCGTGGACGAGGCCAGAAGGGAACAGCTGGCAGCCTCCGGATATGCAGGAGAGGTTGTGTATCTCGAGGAACTTTACGAGAAAGCGGATGAGGCGCATGACGGAGCAGAAGAGAAGCTGCAGGCGATCCGTGAGAAGCTGACCGGGGAGGATCCCCTGTACGGCGTATTCACTTCGGGTTCCACAGGCAATCCCAAGGGAATTGTTGTCGCCCACAGGTCCGTGATCGACTTCATCGGCCATTTCACGCAGATCTTCGGGATCACAAGTGAGGATATCATCGGCAACCAGGCGCCTTTTGACTTTGACGTATCCGTCAAGGATCTTTACTCCGCAATGTTTACCGGTGCGGAAGTCGTCCTGATCCCCAGAGAGTTTTTCAGCACGCCGCCCAGGCTTCTGGACTATCTCTGCGACAAGAATGTGACTGTACTGGTGTGGGCCGTATCCGCGCTCTGCATCGTGTCAGGTCTCAAGGGCCTCAAGTACAAGGTGCCGGAGAAGGTCAGGATCATCATGTTCAGCGGCGAGGTCATGCCCATCAAGCACTTGCAGATGTGGCAGGCGGCGCTTCCGGGCACGGAGTTTGTCAACCTGTACGGCCCGTCCGAGATCACCTGCAACTGCACATACTACAGGATCAACAGGACCTTCGAGAAGACGGAAAAGCTGCCGATCGGCGGCGCTTTCCCCGGCAGAACGGTCTTCCTTATGGATGATGAGGGAAAGGTCGTCACCGAACCCGGCGTATCCGGAGAGATCTGCTGCGCCGGCGAGTCACTGGCGATCGGATATTACAACAATCCCGAGCAGACAGCGAAGCAGTTCATCATGTATGATCTGAACGGCAATACGGAGCGCGTCTACAAGACCGGCGACCTGGCCGCGTACGGAACGGACGGCGAGCTGTATTTTGCCGGAAGAGGCGATTTCCAGATCAAGCACATGGGACACCGCATCGAGCTCGAGGAGATCGAGACCAACTTCATGGCGCTGGACGGCGTGGAGAGAGCGGTCTGTCTGTTTGATGAAGCCAAGAACAGGATCGTATGCTGGTACCTGGGAGAGATCGAGCCCAAGGAAGTCAGGGTCAGACTCAAAGAGAAAGTACCGGCCTACATGGTTCCCGGAAGGATCAACCGCGTGGACGAGATGCCTTACAATAAGAACGGCAAGATCGACAGGGCTTATTTCCGTTCCCTGATCGCGGCGAAATAAGAAAGGACAAGTATGGAACTGAGCAAAATCAAGGAAGCAGCGGAACGCTTCGGCACCCCGCTTTATCTATTTGATCTCGACTGCATCCGCGAGCGCGTGCAGAGCTTTCGCGACGCATTTGAAGGGGAGATCGAACTGACCTATTCCATGAAGACGAATCCGTTCCTGACGTTGGAGATGTCCAAGCAGGTGGAACGCATCGAGGTGTGCTCCATGGGCGAGTTCAGAATCTGCAGAGATCTCGCGATCCCCGCGGAGAAGCTCTATATTTCCGGCGTTCTCAAGATCCGTGAGGATCTCATGGAGATCCTGGAGTACGGACAGGATGCCGCTCGCTATACAGCGGAATCCCCGCTTCAGCTGCAGATGCTTTCCGATTGGGCTGACGCGCATGACAAGACGCTCCGCGTATATCCCCGTCTCACAAACGGAAGCCAGTTCGGCATGGATGAGGACACGATCTGCGGACTGATCAGGGACAGGGAGAAGTTCCCGCACATCGAGTTCGCCGGGATCCATTTCTTCTCGGGGACGCAGAAGAAGAAGCTCAAGAAGCATGAAAAAGAGCTCAAGACACTGGACGCGTTCTTTGCGCGTCTGCGTGAAGAAGCGGACTTTGAAGTTCCGGAGCTGGAGTACGGCACAGGCTTTGCCGTTTCCTATTTTGAGGACCAGAAGAAGGATGAGGACCTCAGAACCCCCGAAAATCTTGCCCTTTTCAGGCAGATGGTCAGGGATATGCAGTGGAAAGGCATTGTCACGATCGAGATGGGAAGGGCCTATGCGGCTGAGTGCGGATGTTATGTGACGACCGCATTGGACATCAAGAACAACAACGGCAATGCAGTATGCCTTGTGGACGGCGGCATTCACCAGATCAACTATGACGGACAGATCAAGGGCATGTACCGCCCGCAGATGTCCGTGATCCCCGTAGATGAATCCGCGGACCGTCTTGAAGCGGAGTGGGGCATCTACGGTTCCCTCTGCACGATGAACGACGTGCTCTGCCGCAGTTTTCCCGCAGCGATCGCGCTGGGAGACCGCATCGTCTTCCACAAGACCGGCGCATACAGTGTCTATGAGGGAATGTCCCTGTTTCTGAGTCATGAGCTGCCCGCAGTCGTTCTCTACGGAGCGGAAGAGGGATTTATCCCCGCAAGGACCCAGATCCAGTCCTATACTCTGAACATGGCCCGATACTGATCGGAATGCGCTCCCTTCAGGGAGAGGCGGTTCAGGACCGAATACTGACAGGTTGTTTTTCCTTTAGGGAGTGGCAGTTTCGGGGCAAATACGTTATGATAATCATATTAAAATATATACACTAGGAGGAATTATGGAACAATTACTTGAGATCCTGCAGGATATTGACGACTCTGTAGATTATGAGACAGAGACAAAGCTCATTGATGATCACATTCTGGATTCTTTCGGGATCATTACACTGATCGGCGAGATCGAGGAGACATTTGACATTGAAGTTGACGCGGCTGAGATGACACCCGAAAACTTCAACTCTGCGAAAGCAATGTGGAGCATGATCCAGAGACTTCAGGAGAACTGATTCAATGGCGATACATACAAATCTGTACCTGTTGGTATTTCTGCCTCTTGTGATGCTTATATACCAGCTGGTACCGCGCAACAAGCGGTGGGGAGTTCTGCTCTCCGCCAGCTATGTGCTGTATTTTTCATTCAGCAGATTCCTTGTGCTGCTTCTTATGGCAACGTCTGCCTTCACCTGGAAGATCGCCCTCTGGATGGACGATCTCGGGGCGCAGAGCGCGCAGAAGCAGAAGGAATGCGCTGACCGCAAACAGAAAAGCGAGGTTAAGAAGGACTTTCAGAAAAAGCGAGTAAAAGTACTCCGGCTGGGAGTCCTTGTTCTGCTTGGTATTTTGTTCTACGTCAATTACTACAATTTCGTGGCGCAGAACGTGAATGTTTTCCTTGGTGCGCTCGGCGCTAAGCTTCCTATGGCCAGAGTGCTGTTCCCCATGGGAATTTCTTTCTATACCCTGGAAGCCGTCGGATACATGGCGGATGTATACTGGGAGCGCTACCCGGCCGAGAAGCATCTGGGCAAAGTGGCTCTGTTTCTGAGCTTTTTCCCTCAGATCATGGAAGGCCCGATCGCGAGATTTCCGGATACAGCTGAAGCGCTTTTCAGCGGCGCACCCATTCAGATGGCCAATATCAACGAGGGCCTTCTGCGCATTCTCTGGGGCCTCTCCAAGAAGATGGTGGTCTCTGACAGACTCACGCTTCTGACCAATCTGATTTTTGGCAACTACAAGAACTATCACGGCAGTTTCATCATCATGGCCGCGATCACGTACACGATCCAGCTGTACATGGAATTTTCCGGCAGTATCGATATCGTCATCGGAAGCGGCAAGATTTTCGGCGTGACAATCCCGGAGAACTTCAACCAGCCCTTCTCCGCGCAGAGCGCGGCTGAATTCTGGCGCCGCTGGCACATGAGTCTGGGCAATTGGTTTAAGAACTACGTGTTTTATCCTATGACCGTATCCCCGATGGTCAAGAACTGGAGCAAGAAGGCCAGAAAGAAATACGGCAAGTACTGGTCCATGGTAGGAACCTCCGCCATGGCGCTTTTCCCCGTCTGGGTCGCGACCGGTGTGTGGCACGGAGCCGGATGGAAGTACCTGTTTTACGGCATGTACTATTTTGTCATCCTGCTTCTCGGCGTCGCGCTGGAGCCGCTCAAGGAAAAGAGAAACAAGAAGCTGGGCATCGATCCCAACGCTTCCTGGTTCAAGACGCTGCGGATCCTCAAGACCTGGGTCATCATCTTCACCGGAGAGCTGTTCTTCAACGCGAAGACTCTCACGGCCGGTTTCGAGATGTTCTTCAGTATTTTCGGCAATTTCCATATCAGCTCGATCTGGAAATACTGGCCGGATGACCTTCTGACGACAGGCGACGTATATGCGATCGTTGGCGGATGCATTATCGTATGGATCGTAGGCTTCCTGAAAGAGCACGGATGGGACGCGCGGAAGAAGATCCTGGAGTCTGCGACACCGGCAAGATGGAGCATCCTCTTTACGCTTGTGTTCGCACTGCTCCTGTTTGGCGCTTATGGTACCGGTTATCAGCCGGTAGATTTGATTTATGCGGGGTTCTGACGGTATGCAGCAAAAGACGAAGAATATACTGAAGATCATACTCTTCTGCTCGATTTTTCTTGTTCTGCTGTTGATCTTTTCGCTTATGATGAAGCCGCAGAAGTGGTTTGATGAAAAACTGATCCAGAACAGAGATGCGCGATATGTGCAGATGACCGAGCAGCCTGAGAACACGATTGATGTCCTCAATATCGGAGACAGCCTGGCCACATGTACGTTCAGTCCTGTGGATCTGTGGAGACAGCAGGGATACACTGGATTTAATATCGGAGCGGACGGTCTGCGCATGGCAGAGTCCTATTATTACATTCTGAACGCGTGCAAGAACCAAAAGCCCAAAGTGCTTTTGATCGAGTCGCTGTACCTGTTTCGTTACAGCCTCGGTGAGGACACCCAGATGCTGCTTTCCCAGCCTATTTATTACAGGGTGCCTTTCCTTAAGTATCACAACATATGGAAGGCCCTGGTCGAGATGCCCGGAGTCATGATCTATCACAGAGGATATACGATCAATGATCATGTCTGGTCCTATGACGGACCGGACAATTATCTGGATCTTGAACTGGAAGATAAGAGTCAGCGTATGACTTTTTCCTGGCTGAACCGCATGTGGTTTAACAGGATCAAGAAGTTCTGCGATGAGCGCGGGATCAAGATCATTGTTTACAGTACAGTATCTCCTATAAACTACAATCGTAAGAGAATTGAAGCGGCAGAAGAATTCGCAAGGGAGGAAGGCGTCGATTATATTGACCTGAACCAGCGGATTGACGAGGTTGGAATCGACTGGACAAGGGATACCAATGACGCCGGTGACCATATGAATTACCACGGCTGTATGAAAGTGACAGCTTACTTGGGCGAGTACCTTAAGGAGCACACGGATCTCGTTGACCACAGGGGTGATGAGGCTTACAGGGATTGGGATGAAGAACTGGTCGCCTTTGACCAGCTTGTGAAGGACATGGACAGAATTTCTTTTGCAGACATCTACAGGCAGAAGAAGAAATACATGAAAGAGCTCAAGAAGAGAGAAAAAGAAAGTAAGAAAAGAAAGTAATTAGTAATTTCATACACGAAAGGATGGTAAAGTTTGGATGGCACTCAATGATGCCAACGAAGAGATCTGTCTTTTGCCCGGAAAAGCAAACAGGCATGGTCTTATTGCCGGAGCTACCGGCACCGGCAAAACGGTAACACTCAGAGTTATGGCCGAGGCTTTCAGCGATATGGGAGTCCCGGTATTCCTTGCGGATGTCAAGGGGGATCTGGCCGGAATGATGGCGCCCGGTATTGACAGTGAGGATATGCAGGCCAGGATCGAGAGATTCAACCTCAAAGAGAACGGATTTTTCTATCAGGGGTATCCCGTGACTTTCTGGGATATATACGGTCAGAACGGCATCCAGCTCAGGACTACGATCTCTGAGATGGGACCGCTTCTTCTGTCGCGCATCATGAAGCTCAATGAGCTGCAGACCAACATTCTGTCGATCGTGTTCAAGATCGCGGATGACAACGGTCTTCTCCTCATCGATACCAAGGACCTCAAGGCCATGCTCAACCATGTAAACTCCAACCACAAGGAGTATGAAGCGCAGTATGGCAAGATGAGTCCCGCATCGATCGCGGCGATCCTTCGCGCGGTCGTGGCACTTGAGATCGACGGCGGCGAAGTCTTCTTCGGCGAGCCCGGCCTCAACATCTATGACCTTCTGACCACTGAGGGCGGCAGAGGCATGATCAACATTCTCGACAGCGAGAGCCTGATCAATAAC
>CADCIK010000013.1 GCA_902801415.1 uncultured Lachnospiraceae bacterium | reverse complement strand
TCATCAGCCTGTGCAGTATAGCCGAAAAGATGTGCGGAGGTAAAGTCAGCCCACATGGAATTTACTGCTGCAATGCGGAATTAAGTTTAGCACTCAACCCGTAACTTTACTGTATCATTTTATGTATTGAATTGCAAGAGAAAAATCGAACATATTTTCGATTCTTAAAAGCTCTGCTTGCTTATTGCTCTGTGGCATTAGCTTTGTTTTCTACAGACAAAATGAAGTCTGCCATTGCCATTGCCGCATTGACAAAAAGCCGCGCATGGTGTTCATCAATAGCAATTCTTGTCGCGCCAACACCATGGGCGTCACTATCTTTGTTCCTCATTTCGGAGATCGAGGACACTATTTTTTCTAAACCAGAAAGCAGAGTATTGATACGCTTATCTGTATTGGCATCCCCATGCATATTGTACAAGTTCTTAACTTGCTTATATAAATCACCCATATTGCCGGAAGTTGATGGAGTATCGCCTTTTTTCTCTATCACATAGCAGAATACCTCTTCGAGCAGTGTGCGTGACTTAGTGATGGCACTGTCAAAGTTTTTCTGATCAACATCAGCCATCGCTCGTGTTGAAATACTTCTGATGTATTCACGGTCAATGTTTTTGATTTTAGGTGCCTGGACTTCGACTCTGGCTCCGATTTTTCTAACGATAAAACGGTCGCCTACAGTTACGAGTTCATTACCGCCAAAATACAATGTACCATTAATTTTTTCAATGATGGTTTGAATAAAATGCGTGTATGCGGCATCGATAGCACTTGCCTCATGACCAGCAAACATAGTAGAAAACTGTTGCTTGCCAAAGACATACGCTAACAGTTCCGAACAGCGATCCGATTTTATACAGTGGTCAAACAGGTTATCAAGATACTGCCACCGACTGAGGTTTACACCTCCCCATGCGTATGTCATTGGCAGCCCGAATAATGTGGAAAGTTCACATAGGTCGGGGCCACTCAAATACGGCATGGCGATTTTTGTCGTGGCGCAGTCATCGATGAATTCGTAATCTTCAAATTTAGTATCGCCGTCCAGTATTGCGTAAACACTTTTGTTCATCAATAACCGAAACGGACTCTGCAATTTCTGGGTCACAGATCTCGCCTCCTATATTATTTCTCAAACAAAGGCATTAGTTCATCTATCTTTTGAGCAATACGTTTTTGCTCTGCAAGAGGTGGAAGTGGAATAAGAACTTTGTTGATCTTATTAACGGCAAGACCTGGCTGCGCAACAGAAGTTGCATACTGATTAAGATTTAATGCGCGAAGTGTTAATCCAGCCCATTGCATGTTTGTCCCAGAATACTCATATACGACTACAGCATGTTCTGTAGCATAGAATTCACCACTCGCAAAATTGATATTACCGCATAAAGCACCCTGTCTTCCAATTAAAGCATGAAGCCCATTAACATTGAACTGATTAACATATCCTCGTAAGCCATTACCACCATAACATGGATATTGATTATCTTTATCTGGATGATCTTGAATCGATCCGGTGGCTATATTTTTCCCGGCCTGCAGAGTAAAAATCTCACCAATCCTGCACCACTTCCAGTGCTCGGGGATCTTGAAAGGGATCTCATCCGCCGTAATCTCCGACAACGATTTTTCCTTCTTTATCATTCCTGCTTTTATAAGCGCCTGCTTCTCTTCCTGTATCTTCTCATACAGTTCTTCTGCCGTTCCATCTTCCGGCAACTGCTCCGTCAGCTTGCCCTGAATGGCAGCATCGATCAGCTTGGCTTTGAGCGCGGTCAGGTTATCGGCATACTGCGCCTGTAGCGAGTCGATGGTGTCGAGGACGGAAAATGCCTGGTCGATTTTTTCAACGATACGCTGCTGCTCATTATAAGGCGGTAGAGCAACCCAAATTGCATTCATATTCTCTTGATTCATTTTGGGTTGAGCACTGCCGGTAACATATTTTTCAAGAGAGATTGCATTAATATAACGACATATATATCGCATATCAGTGCCAGAGCAAACATCTAAAACATGAGCATGGTTGTTAACCCAGTATTTACCAGATGCTATGAATGCTATTGGCGAACTGCGCGCCAGAAGGTTCGCCCCATCTTCACCAATCAAAAGTAGATCCTTGTCAAATAGGAAATCGTCTATTCCATCAATGACACCAGAAGCCCCGTAATAATCATATAGTTTCTTACGCTTACGTCTGTCCGCTACAGAAACGGGAATTCTTTCCGAATCTCGATTTATCATCAATTCCCCGAAACGGACAAACTTCCAGTTCTTTGGGATATCAAACGGGTATGGTTTAAAAACGGGGCTTTCAGAAAAAGCCTTGTCTTTCTTAACCTTTCCGCATTTTATGAGCGACTTCTTTTCCTCTTGTATTTTCTGAAATAATTCTTCTGCAGTGCCATCCTCCGGGCACTGTTCCGTCAATTGTCCCCTCATGGCGAGATCAAGAATTTTCTTCCTAATAGCCTGTGTATCAATCAAAACTTAATCCCTCCCAACAGTTCTTTCAACTGTGCGACCGCAGCGTTGATGCCATCCGCCTCATCCTGTATCTCATCCAGAATATCGGCAACGGAGCGATCATCCTCTTCTGTGAAATCAAGCCACTTGAAATTCAAGTCTTCGCGGGCTTTGACATCTTCCTCGGAGAATCTGCGCCACCTGCCGTTAGGATTGTTCTCCGCGTCATAGGTCTCCTTGCGATCTTCCATATGGCCGGAGCAATAGCAGTCTACGAATTCCTGCAGGTGATCTCTGGTCATAGGTTTTGTCGCCATTGTATGCCTGACGCCGGTACGGTAGTCGTACACCCAGATATCTTTGGTAGACTCACCCTTTTCAAAGAACAATACATTCGTCTTCACACCGTTGGCGTAAAAGATTCCGGTGGGCAGGCGAAGAATCGTGTGCAGGTTGTAATCCTTCAGCAGTTTTTCACGCACTTTTGCCGTGGTTCCACCGTCTGTGAGCACGCTGTCCGGTAGAACGACGCCCACGCGCCCTCCGGTCTTTACGATGGACATGATGTGCTGAAGGAAATTGACCTGGTTATCCGATGTCTTGATAAACTCTGGGCGATTCGCGGATACATCCACGCTTCCCTGCGGACGGGTGCCAAAAGGCGGATTTGTCATGACCACCTGATATAACTTGTCGGATGTATCGATCAGGGAATCCTGATAGATGATTGGGCTCTTGTTTACGCCGATGTCGTGCAGATATAAGTTCATGGAGGCAAGCGTAACAACGAGATCGGTATTGTCTGCTCCAAATAGAGCGTTGTTTTTCAGGAAGCGCTGCTTCTCTATATCCCGGCTCTGAGTCCGCATGTGTTCATAGGCCGCGAGGAGGAACCCAGCTGTGCCGCAACAGGGATCAGCGACCGTCTCGGTGATTTTCGGATCAACCACATCCACGATGGCGGAAATCAGTGCTCTGGGTGTGAAGTACTGACCGGCTCCACTCTTTTTATCCTGTCCGTTCTTTTCCAGTATCTTCTCATAGATTGCGCCCTTAAGGTCTCCTTCCATCATGTACCAGTTGTCCTCGGACACCATGTCGATGACCTTCTTGAGCATGACCGGTCGGTAAATCTTATTCGTAGCCTTGGTGAAGATGGTTCCGATGAGACCGTCGCTTTCAGACAGCTCTTTTAGTATTTCCTCATACTTATCGACCAGGTCGGTGCCACTTAAGACGCTGAGGTCTTTCCATTTACAGCCTTCAGGCAGGTAGCTGGGCAGGCCCATTGTTTCCTTCTCGTCATCCATTTTCAGGAAGAGGATGTACGTCAACTGCGTAATGTAATCTGTAAAGCCAACGCCTGCCGCTGAGAGGACATTTGCGATGTTCCATACCTTCGACAGAAGGGCTGATTCTGTTTTCTGTGTGTTTGCCATGATTGATACTCCTTCTTATGCTGCTCTCAGCAGGATTCGTGACATTGCCATCATTTCTTCCGCAAGGACGGGAGCTGTGAAACTGATCACACCCCTGCGCCAGAGATCGGTGTCGATCTCGTTCAGATCCATTACATTGATCGCGCCGTCGTTAACGACGAATTCAGCAATCTGACGCATGATTTCCTTCTGGTCATCCGTCAAGACACGCTGTGCCTGACCGCAATATAAGCTGAACCGCTGAGCGTATCCTTTGATGAGACTGGTAAGTTTCTGATTCTTACCATATGCAAAGCGCACGATCTGAATCAAATTTGTCAGCGCGTTCACGTTTGTTTTTATATCAAGATCGTCCACGTCCCCGGTTTCATCCAGTACCTTGTAGTTTTTCCAGATCTGATAGACCCCGTACTTACGGCTTTCGGACAGCAATCTATCCCGCAGTTCCGTCAGCATATTGTGAGTAATAACGATATCCTCTGAATTGTAAATAATTCGCAGTGCCTCGATGTTGTCCTTATTATCTTCCAGATACTTCTCGAAATTCTCAATGAACGACTTTGCTGTTTCCTTAGAAAATCCAGCATAGATTAATTCATCCGGATCATCCTCCGTTGTTACAACATACCCACGCTGCATCTCCAACAGCTTTTTCCGGGCAGGTATATTACTGATCAGCTTGTATATCAATGCCATCCGTTTGGAATTGTCATGGGAAGGATCAATGTATTCCCACTCAATCAAAAGCCCTTCGTCCGTCGCAGTTTGAATATTTCCTGCAATCGTTCTCGGAGCAAAACCATAAGTCGTAATAAAGTAATCAAGATGCCTGCCGAACAAGGCGTTGTTTTCATACCTGCGATTTATTGTGGCGCAGTAATCGCGAAGCAGCCACAGGTTGTCATCGCTCAGTTCATTATGTGCAAGGTGCTCCAGCAGTGCTTCCAGTGTGAGCACTTTTTTATCGGGGCCAGGACCAATGACTGGTCGCGGGATGTACTTTTCATGCTCTGTGACACCAACGGCATCGACGATATAGTAGCATTCCTTGGTATTAGCGTTCGGTGTCACTTCACGCAACCGATCATCATCGATAACACGACAGCCTCGTCCTTTCATCTGCGTATAGAGCACCTCAGAATGAACATCCTTCATAAAAAGAACGACTTCTAATGGCCTTACGTCTGTACCTGTTGCCACGAGCGTGACAGTGACGGCAATGCGAAAGTCCTTTTCAGTCCGCAGATCTCGAATAAGGCCGTTGGAGTCCTCCGTCGTATAGGTTATCTTCTGTACAAAATGTTCCGGTACGATGCCGTCCTCGAACTCGGTTCCGAATACCTGTTTTGCGATATCTACAATCTGCGTAGCATGATACTCGTCCTTGGCAAAGATAAGTGTCTTCGGAATATAATCCCATATCTTCTCCCGGTCCGGGTAGAGCTCTTCATATATTGATTTCTTATAGGCTTCCAAAACCTCCCTAATCTGGTCAGGGTTCACAACAGAGCGGTCAAGTTCGTGTGGATTATAATCAACCCTTCCCGGTGCCTTATAAACCGTCTCCACGCCTGTTCTCCGAGAGGTTTCCTTAACTCTCGTCCCTGCCTTTATCGCTCCGCCGTGCTCCGTGACCTTCGTCTTAATCCGGTAAACGCGGTTCGGAACATTGACACCATCCACTACCGAGTCATCATAGGTATACTCTTCAATGATGTTATTATTGAAGAACGCGTATGCCTCTGGTGTTGGTGTGGCGGTAAGCCCCAGCACATGAGCGTCAGAGAAATAATCCAAAACTGCACGCCATTTTCCATAAATAGACCGGTGGCATTCATCAACAATAATGAGCTGAAAATAATCGGAAGGAAGTCTTAGATTATCACCAAGCTGTATGACTTTTGTATCTTCTTTTTCCTCATCTGCAGCGTTCTTTTCATCCTCAGCATCCTCGTCATCATCGCCGGGCAGGGCTACTCCAGTCAGAACAGCAAAGAGCTTTTGTATCGTGGAGATCACAATGTCCGCTTTTATATCATTTTCCTTTTTTAGCCGCTTGATCTCGTAAAGGGAACTCATCTCCTGCTGGTCTTCTGTACGGTCGAAGGTGCTGAATTCGTTTTCCGTCTGCCGTGCTAGATTATTCCTGTCAACGAGAAACAGGATCTTACGAGCTGGTGTATAATTCAAAAGCCTGTAGCTGGCAAGGCATGCGAGGTATGTTTTGCCGGAGCCAGTTGCCAGCACAGCGAGGCTCTTTTTTTTGCCATCCTTGATAGATCTCTCAAACGCGGTTTCAGCGCGATACTGACAGTCACGCAGTCCACGCTTGTCCAGACGAGGAAGAGCGCCGTATTCGGAGACTTGGCCGATCAGCTGCAGCATCTTTTTCGGAGAATGCATTTCAGACAGTTCAACGTAGTCGCTGTCCGGCTGTAGCAGGTTCTTGAAGTAAATCTTCCTGCCATTGGCGAGATACACCAGCGGAATCTTGTCTGGGAACCACAAGCCGTACCAATTCTGAGGATTATTGGCATAATCCTCCGCCTGTCCCTGTACATCTTCACCGAGCGGATTCTCTTCACGCTTCGCCTCGACAACAGCAATCGCCTTATCATCCACAAAAAGCAGATAGTCGCTCTCGGTGTTACCCTGCATGAGCGCTTCCTTAACAGCAGATGCACTCTGCGGGACATATTCATCTCTTGAAACAACATCCCAACCCACGCTTATCAGCTGCTTATCTATTTTTACCCTTGCTTTTTCTTCCGGCAGCATAGCAGATTCCCTTCCGTCAAATACTATTTACCGAATTGCTCTTTCTGATTTCATTCTTGAGCAAAGTGCCACATTGAATCGTAATGTTTTTCTATATAATCTGAGACTTCTCAATATCGATTTACAATTCTCCTACTACCACATACAGCAATAGGCTGATAGCCTAAATTCTATTTTAACAGCTGCTAACCCGGTATAACAACCTATAAAAGCATTGGCTGAGTAAGCTGGCTCCTTTTCCGACCATAACAAGAGGCCTTTGCACGTCACAAATGCAATACTAGTTTAAATGCTCGTTAAGTGCTTTTGAAAACTATACAACAGCTGCCACTTCGGCATCTTAATATAGAGGCTAGTTAAATAGCATTCTCAATCCACCCGAAAAGCAAAAATATGTCCACAACCCTCCAAAATAATGAAATCATATTCTCGTTTGCCTAAATAGTAAAATCGTAGCCACACCCTTTCGAAATCCGAACTGTGGATATGTTCCTTCAGACATAAAATAAGGGACTTCCATTACCGTGAGCGCACCGCTCCTGATGACGGAAATTCCCTTATTCTAAGCCTTTTTCAATTTCCTCAGTTTAAGAATGTGTTAGTAAACAAACAGTCTCGACCCCCTCAGTATACGGGAACATATCTACCGGCACCGCCTTCTTCATCTCGTATCCGCCCTCTGTCAAAATATCGAGGTCCCGAGCCAGTGTCGTGGGCTCGCAGGATACATAGACGATCCTGGCGGGGCCCAGCTGCAGCGCAGCGCGCAGGAATTCCTCGCTGGCGCCGCTCCTGGGCGGATCCATGAAGAGGATATCGAGCTTCTCTTTCCGGGCGGCCATGTCCTCCATGAAGCGGCCGGCGTCGTTCTTGTAGACTTCCACATTGTCAGCGCCATTAAGTTTCGCGTTGATCTTGGCGTCTTTTACAGCCTCGGCGTTCAACTCCACACTGAGCACTTCTTTGCAACGGTCCGAAGCAATAATTCCGATGGTTCCGATGCCGCAGTAAGCGTCCAGGATCCTCTCCTTCCCGGAGAAGCCTGCGTAGTCCAACGCGATATTATAGAGCTTCTCGGTCTGCAGGGAATTGACCTGGTAGAAGGATCTCGAAGATATACGGAAGCGCTTCTTGCAGAGGACATCCTCGATATAACCGGGACCAAACAGCACTTTCTCCCGGTCACCCAGGACCATGGTAGTGTGCTTGTCATTGATGTTCTGCACAACGGTGGTGATCTCGGGATGGCGCTTTATAAGGGCGTTCACAAACTTCTTCGCGGGAGGGAAAACGGCTTCGGCAGTGACCAGCGTCACCATGACCTGCCTGGTACCGCGGGCGGTACGCACCTGGACATAGCGAAGAAAGCCCGTTCCGCGGTCCTCGTCGTAGACGCGGATCTTGAAGGACTCCATGAGAGCAAACACTGTCTGTATGATCCGGTCCGCGCGAAGGTCTTCAAGCATGCAGGACTTGACCGGAACCACTTCGTGCGTTCCCGCCTTGTAGATGCCGCATACCGGCTTGCCTTTCTTGTCCGGTGCGAATACAGATGTCACCTTATTGCGGTAATGGTCCGGATTCTTCATCCTTATGATCGGATCCACCCGACCGAATTCCCCGATCAGTTCCTCCACCAGCTGCTGCTTTCGCTCTGCCTGCTCCGCGTAAGGAACGTCGATCATTGTACAGCCGCCGCACTTTTTGGACACGGGGCATCTGGATTTTTTGCTGTTTGTAGTGTTTTTAGTCGTCTTAATTGTAAAGTCTGCCATAAAAGCGTCTTTCCCTTTCTTATCGTCCGCACTTGTAAGCCGGCTGCGCACCAACATGCACCGGCGCTCGAAAGCGTGTCATGATCTCCCGATGTATAACGCGCGTAAAAGAGGCCGGCGTCACTCCGCCGGCCCCTCTGTTCATTTCATCTCATCACACGGACGGATCAGATATCTGCTTTCCAGAATCCGTGCAGATTGCAGTACTCATAAGCTGCTACAGGATCAGCTGCCTTGAAGACTGCCTTGGGCTCCTGGCCGGGCTCAAGTTCTGCGAACTGGAAGCCGGTCTTGGTCTCAAGAATGATGAACTGGATGTAGTGCGCATCCATCATGGGATGTGCAACGGAACCAACCTGTACGGTTACGGTATCGCCATCGACAGTAACTGCCGGAACGTGTTTCTCTCTTGCAGCGTCGGTCGTGCCCGCGATGATCTCTTTCATGGGCTCGCCGCAGCAGGACGGGGAACATCCCTTTGCGTTGAGTTTCAAAACCATACTTCCGCACTTCTCACATTTGAAAAGTCTGATTGCCATAGTGACCCCTTTCCGGCCTTATCGGCCAAACAAGTTTTAAATATATCCCATATATGTATTCATTGTAATTCATCCGCCATCAAAAAGAAAGATGAATCTGCGTCTTCGTTCATGCACTATTGCACACAGTTTCTGAAATATTTGCTTGTACAATTTTGCACACATCCCGCGCTCCGTGAGCCGGGTCACTCGTTTTCTTCCAGATTCTCGAGGTGCTCCTTCAAAGCCTGCGCGTCTTCCTCGCTCATCTGTGCCAAAATACCGCCGGCCTTCTTTTCATCCCTCTTCTCATAATGCTCCCGCATCAGGCTTTTGGTCAGGACCAGCTCTTCGAGCAGGTTCTGCGCGGACATGCGGTAAGCGCCTGCGCCGTAGATGATCACCTGTTCCACGGCGTCCGACGTAGCTACCGTCACTTTATAGCGCTTACTGAGCTCATGCGCCGCCTTCTCAATATAGAGATCCGCCGTCTCCGCCTCTTTGGTGTAGATCACATCAATACCGCCCACGTGGATCACTTCCCCGCGGCCGCCCCGCACCTTATAGGCGTCAAAAACCAGAATGACATGTTCTTTGCGAAAGCCCGCGAAGTCCACGATGAGATCGATCAGTTTGTCCCTCGCCGCCATGATGTCCTTAATGGCAAGTTCCCGCAGGTCTTCCCAGGCGAAAACAATATTGTAGCCGTCGATCAGGAGGTATTCCTTCTCAGACACTTTCCGGGCCGCATGCGAGCGTTTATCCGGCGGATCCGCGCTGATCACACGAGACGCCCGCTTCCAGGATTTTGCAGACCTTCCGTTATCAGGCTCATCGTCACTGAACCTGCTTTTGATCGGTCCGTATGTGCGCTCGAAGATCCTCCGCAGCTCATCCTCCTCTGCAAAGAACCGGGCTTCCCTCTCGCCAAAGGATACCGGATTTTCCTCTTTGCGGACGCCCGCGCGAAGCCCTGTCCTTCCGGCGCTTCCGTAGGACAGGTCCTCTTCCCACATATCTTCTTCTGTATAGCCAAGCAATGCCTTGCCCGTCATGGGGCCGTCTGACGGATCCCGCCATCCGGAATCCACATGCATCCGCTCCCGCACCTCATACCACGGGACGGGCGTTCCCGCTCCGTGCGAACAGAAGACAGAGCCGGGCGGGTTTCTGAGATCCAGTTCCGGATCATATCCCGACGCGGCGATGATCTCCTCCGCGTTCGTACAGGGTTCATATCCCTTGAGCGTGCAGGTGATCTGCCCCTCTCCCCGTGTGTAGGCCGCCAGCTGCTCCGCGTAATTGGCGATCCTGGACACCGGCGCGCTTCCGGTGATCACCGACCTTCCCTCTTCCAGGTCCGGCTGTGTAAAGTTCGCTCCCATCTGCTGCAGATCCGTCAGCGCCCTGCCCAGGGATTCCTGCGGGATCTCCATGCGGAAACTGTAGAAAGGCTCCAAAAGGACACTTTCCGTCATCATAAGTCCCTGCCTCACAGCGCGATAGGTCGCCTGACGGAAGTCTCCGCCTTCCGTGTGCTTGAGGTGCGCTCTTCCTGTCAGGAGCGAGATCTTCATGTCCGTGATCTCCGCGCCGGTCAGTACGCCGCGATGCCGCTTCTCCTCCAGATGCGTCATGATCAGCCGCTGCCAGTTGACCGCAAGCACATCCGCTCTGCAGCGGTTCTCAAACACAAGCCCGCTCCCGGGAAGGCCGGGTTCCAGAAGAAGATGTACTTCCGCGTAATGGCGCAGCGGCTCAAAGTGTCCGACGCCTTCCACAGTTCTGGCGATCGTCTCTTTATAAATGATCGAAGGGTCGCCAAAAGATACACGAAGGCCGAGTCTCTCGCGGATCATCCTCTGCAGGATCTCCTTCTGCACCTGTCCCATGATCTGCGCGGTGATCTCCTTCTTCTCCTCGTCATAATTAAGATGCAGAGTCGGATCTTCCTCTTCCAGGGTGCGCAGGCTCCTGTAGGCTTTGAAAAGGTCTTCTCCGGGAGGAAGGATGACTGCACAGCGAAGGACCGGCTGCAGCAGCTCCTCCGTGCCGCCTGCCTCCGCGCCGATGCCCTGCCCGACTCTGGTCCCGGTGAGGCCCGTCACGGCACAGACTTCACCTGCGGCAGCTTCCTGCCGGGTCTCAAATTTATTCCCTGAATAGAAGCGGATCTGTTCGACCTTTTCGGGATTTCCCTTTTCATCGGTACATTCGGCGAGCGGTGTTTTGACAGACAGTCTGCCGCCGGTCAGCTTCATCCAGGTGAGTCTTGCGCCGCCGTCTCTCGTGATCTTGAAGACTTTGGCGCCAAAGGTATCGCTGTATACAGGCGGTTGCAGAAATGTATCCAGGCACTCAAGCAGTTCCGGAACACCCTGCTCGCGCAGCGCGGCGCCGAACAGGACCGGAAAGAGCTTTCGCTCCGCAGTCAGCCTGCACATCTGTGAAACGGAAACCGGTTCGCCCTCCAGATAGGCGTCCAGAAGCGCGTCGTCGCATACCGCGATCTCCTCCTGCACGTCTCCTGACTCCAGCTGGTCCGCGAGCGTTCCGCTGCCCGGCATCACATCGACGCACCTTGTGCCCAGTTCCTTGCGGATGGATGCAAGGAGGGCCGCCCTGTCTGCGCCGTCCTGGTCCATCTTGTTGACGAATATGCAGGTCGGCACCCGATAGTGGTCCAGCAGTCTCCACAGCACCCGCACCTGTCCGTTCACGCCGTCCGCCGCGCTGATGACAAGGACCGCGCAGTCCAGGACGCCCAGCACGCGCTCCATCTCGGTCGAAAAATCGACGTGACCCGGCGTATCCAGCAGGGTATAGCTCCTCTGCTGTTCACCGCGCACAGAGGTGAATCGGGCCTGTTTGGAGAAGATCGTGATGCCGCGTTCCTTTTCCATCTCGTTGGTATCCAGAAACGCGTCTTTGTGGTCCACCCGGCCCGCTTTGCGGACCGCGCCTGTGATGTGCAGAAGCGCTTCGGACAGCGTCGTCTTGCCCGCGTCCACGTGGGCCAGGATCCCCAGGATCATGTTTTGTTCCGTCATAGTATCGTCCAATCCTGCTCCGATCGGAGCATAAAGTGTATCATGTACTGTATTTTGACTGAAAATTATGTAAATATTCCTCTGTTATATCTGTCAGATCACGATTTCTGTGCATAAAAACAATTGTTTTGCACCCGAAAATGATTATACTAAAGAAGTGTTCATTGAAGAAGCGGCAGGCAGGAGGCAGATCCCCTGCGGGAACGGCTTCAAGAGCAGAATACCACAAAGCGATGCAGAATGCGCACTGAATGCGCAGGCAATTCATAGGAGGAAACGACGCATGCAGGAATATACCCCCGTCAAGGAAGGCAAGGTACGCGAGATCTACGACATCGGCGACAAGCTCATCATGGTAGCGACCGACAGGATTTCCGCGTTTGACGTGATCTTGAAGAACAAGATCGTGAAGAAGGGCACCGTTCTCACACAGATGTCCCGCTTCTGGTTCGATCTCACAAAGGATATCATCCCCAACCACATGATCAGTGTGGATGTGAACGATATGCCTGCGTATTTCCGTCAGGAGCGCTTTGACGGCAACAGCATGATGTGCCGCAAGCTCACCATGCTTCCCATCGAGTGCATCGTCCGCGGCTATATCACCGGCAGCGGCTGGGCCAGCTACAAAAAGGACGGCACCGTTTGCGGTATTTCGCTCCCCGAGGGACTTCAGGAATGCGACAAGCTGCCCGAGCCCATCTACACGCCCAGCACTAAGGCGGAGATCGGCGACCACGACGAGAACATCAGCTACGAGAAGAGCATCGAAGTTCTTGAGAAAGCTTTCCCCGGCCACGGACAGGAATACGCGCAGACGATCAGAGACTGCACCATCGCTCTCTACAAGAAATGCGCTGATTACGCGCTGACAAGAGGCATCATCATCGCGGACACCAAGTTCGAGTTCGGTCTGGACGAGAACGGAAATGTAGTTCTCGGCGACGAGATGCTCACACCCGACAGCAGCCGCTTCTGGCCCCTCGAAGGCTATGAGCCCGGACACGGCCAGCCCTCTTTTGACAAGCAGTTCGTCCGCGACTGGCTCAAGGCCAATCCCGACAGCGACTATCTGCTGCCCCAGGACGTCATCGACAAGACCATCGACAAGTACAAAGAAGCTTATCATCTTCTGACAGGCGATACGATCGCGTAATACGCGCGGCCGGACAACCGGCTTTTCGCTGCATCTCAGATGGATGATCATCCACTGAACACACAAACCACGCCCGGAGTACACACTCCGGGCGTTTGATTAAGGTTTACACGAAAGATCACTATGGAATATGAATTGATCAGAAGCCGCAGAAAGACTCTGTCCGTCGAGATCAAACCGGACGGGCGGATCATCGTGCGCGCTCCGATGCGCTATCCCAAACGTGAGATCGAGCGATTCCTCCTTGAAAAGAGCGAATGGATCCGGGCGCACCGCGCCAGGATCCTGAAGCGGCAGGAACAGCAGGAAGCCTACCCCATTCCGGCTCTGACTGATGCGCAGCTGCGGGACCTCAAGAGGAGAGCCGCTAAGGTGATCCCCGGGCGCGTACAATATTTTGCCCCGCTTGTGGGCGTCGACTACGGGCGCATCTCGATCCGCAGCCAGAGGACCCGCTGGGGAAGCTGCAGCACAGCCGGAAACCTCAACTTCAACTGTCTGCTGCTGCTCGCGCCGCCTGAAGTACTGGACTACGTCGTCGTGCACGAACTGTGCCACAGAAAAGAGATGAACCACTCTCCTCGCTTCTGGGCAGAGGTGGGACGTGTGCTTCCTGACTACAAGGCGAGCAAAAAATGGCTGCGTGAAAACGGAAACCGTCTGATGCTGCTGATCAGATCCACCTGATCTTCTGCAGAAGGCCGAGGATCTTTGTTCCCTTGGGCGCCTGCAGGATATCGTTCTTCTTAAGGCCGCCGATCCGGATCAGGACAAAGAAGTACACGGCGATCGCGACCACAATGGCTGCCACCGTTGCGATCAGGTTGACGAAGTACGGCCTGTCCGCGACGAGGACGCCTGCGCGGTAAACAAGTTCATATATAAGTTTGGTGACGATCCCCATGACCGCCGCTGCCACGACGGGTCTGCCGTAGACTCTGTAGATGCGCAGATGCATCCGCAGATATTTGCATATAAAGCGGCTGTCGATGATAAAGATCAGCACGGAGTACAGAACACTGCACAGGACCAGCGCATGAACGCCCAGATCCGTAGTGAGGATCAGGATGACCAGCACGACCGTCTGGATCACCAGCGCAATACCGGCGCTTACCAGAGGCATATGGATCCTGCCGATGGACTGCAGGACTGCGTTCATGATCGTACCGACCGAATAGAAAATGACCGTAACGGCCAGTTCAGCCAGAAGAAGCGAAGCCGTGTCCAGCGTATCCCACTGCGGGAACAGGAGCATTGTGACAGGCTTTGCAAGCGCCATCAGGCCGACCGCGCACGGAACCGCGATGATCAGCGTCATGCGGATGGCATTCACGCTGCGCTTGCGGGTCTCCTTGATGTTGCCCTGCGCGAAAGAAGTTGAGATATTGGGGAGGATCGCCGCCGCCACTGCTGTAGCTATGGAGATCGGGATATTGGTGATGACGACCGCCTTGTTGGAAAACAGGCCGTAGAGAGTTGTCGTCATGACTTCCTCCCAGCCCCGCATTCCGATCATGATCTTCATGAAGATCGTCTGATTCACGGAAGTTGTCAGATTCAGGATAAAGCTGCTCAGGATAAACGGTGTGATGACCAGAATCGTCTCCCGCATAAGGGGCCCGAAAGGCGCCTCTTCATGCTCTGTGTCATCCTTCACGCGCGCCATGAACATGCTGCGGTGTTTCCAGTAGACAAAGGTCATGAAGATCAGGGCCACCAGCACACCGCTTCCGGTTCCCAGCGCGCTTCCCATCGCGCCGTGGATGGCCTCGGTCGTCGCGCCCTGCCCCGCCACTGTGCGCATCAGAAGAAACGCCGCGCCGATACTCACCACTGCGTTGGCGATCTGCTCCAGGATCTGGGAGACCGACGTCTGCAGCATGGACTGATTGGCCTGGAAGTAGCCGCGAAGCACGCCCAGAATGCCGAACAGGAATACCGTCGGGGCAAAGACCTGCAGCACGGGAACGCTGTTGGGCGGCACCAGCGCGCCTGCGCCAAAAAACAGCAGAAGGCTTCCCAGAATACCCACGGCCAATGCATAGACCATGGAACAATGGAATACTTTCTGCGCGTTCCTGTAGTCACCCACAGCCATCTTCTGCGCCATCTGCTTGGATATGGCCGACGGGACGCCGAAGCTCGAGACCATCAGGATGATCGTATAGATGTTGATCGCTGTTCCGTAATATCCGTTTCCCTCGTCGCCTATGATCGCTGTCAGCGGTGATCTGTAAAGCAGTCCGATGATACGGGATAAAATACTGGCCGCGGCCAGAATACCGGCCTGTGCCACAACATTGCTGCCTCCGCCGATCGCGGAGCTTTTTTTGTTCTTATCTGCCGCCATAGATTGGTTTCCTCAAGTGTACTTATATCTGTCTTATGAATCCGTATGGTCGGATTCCGAATGTCCGCAAAATAAAAGGGTGACGAACGTTTCGTTCGTCACCCCATTATAAATGCCTTTCAGAAAACTTACAACCGTGATCAGCCGCCGATCATCCAGTCATACATCTCCTGATACTTGAGAGCGGACTGCTTCCAGGAGAAGTCTGCATTCATCGCACGCTCAACCATCTTGTTCCAGTCTCTCTTCTTGTCATAGAAGATCTTCTCCGCATAGCGGACTGCATGCATCATCTCATGCGCGTTGTAATTGGCGAATGTGAAGCCCGTGCCGGTATTCTCGTACTCGTTGTAAGGCTCTACCGTATCCTTGAGACCGCCGGTCTCGCGAACGATCGGAAGTGTGCCGTAGCGAAGGGACATCAGCTGGCTGAGTCCGCAGGGCTCGAACAGGGAAGGCATCAGGAACGCATCGGATGCTGCATAGATCTTGTGGGACAGCTCGTCGGAATAATAGATATTCGCGGAGATCTTGTCGTTGTACTTCCAGTCAAAGTACCGGAACATATTCTCGTATCTCTCCTCGCCGGTGCCCAGTACTACGATCTGGATCGCATCGAGAGAGAGCATCTCTTCCAGTACATAAGCGATCAGGTCGAAGCCCTTCTGGTCTGTCAGACGGGAGACGATACCGATCATGAAGCATTTCTCATCCTGCTTGAGGCCGAGCTCTTTCTGCAGGGCAATCTTGTTCTTGACCTTGTTCTTGCGGAAATCATCCACGGTGTAGGACTTGAAGATCTTCTTGTCGTTGTCCGGGCTGAAGTCTGTGTAGTCGATGCCGTTGAGGATACCGCGAAGGTCGTTCGCGCGGGCGTTCATCAGTCCGTCAAGGCCCTCGCCGTAGAACTGGGTCTTGATCTCTTCCGCGTAAGTCGGGCTGACAGTGGTGATCGCGTCAGCATATACGAGGCCGCCCTTGAGGAGGTTGGCATCCTTATAAGCCTCGAGCTTGTCAGGTGTGAAATAATAGCCGGAAAGGCCTGTGATGTCCTCCACATCCTTGACATTCCACTTGCCCTGGAATTTCAGGTTGTGAATGGTCATGACGGTCTTGATGCCGTGGAAGAAATCATTAGCCTGGAATCTCTCCTTGAGGTATACAGGGACCAGGCCGGTCTGCCAGTCATGGCAGTGGATCAGGTCGGGACGGAAGCCGATTGTGGGAAGCGCGGACAGGCAGGCCTTGGAGAAGAACGCGAATCTGGTGATCTCAAAGAGCGGATCGTCTGTATAAGGCTTTTCGCTGGTGAAGAATCCCTCATTGTCGATGAAGTAGAAGGTGATCCCATTCTTTACGGTCTGCAGGACGCCCACATATTCACTCTTCCAATGGTAATCCATATAGAAGTGGGTAACATATTCCATCTGATCCTTCACATCCTGTTTCATGCAGGAATACTTAGGAATCATAACTCTGACATCATAGTACTCCGGATCAATGTCCTTGGGCAAAGAGCCGACAACGTCAGCCAATCCGCCGGTCTTGATAAACGGAACGCACTCTGATGCGACAAATAATATTTTTTTCCTCTCGTTTGCTGCCATTGCTTGACCCCCTTGTAACATAATATAGATAGCAGAGTTTTGGTGATTTTATAGTAGTATTATACCCTATCTATGAATTTTTTGTGCACTTTTTGTAGTAAATCCGTAAAAAAAATGGAGACGAAAATTTCTTTTCGTCTCCATTCGCATCGATCTGTCCGGGATATTCCATTTCGTTCTCGATCTTCTTGGAAATATCGCGGGCCAGAAGCACCATGTCAGTATCGTTGATCTGCTCAGGAACTACCATTACACGAACTTCTCTGCCTGCCTGAATGGCGTAAGAATTACTAACCCCTTTAAAACTGTTGGTGATCTCTTCAAGCTGTTTGAGCCTTGTGGTGTAGGTTTCCAGCGTTTCTCTGCGGGCACCGGGTCTTGCTGCCGAGATCGTATCTGCAGCCTGTACGATACATGCGATCAAACTGGTAGGTTCTACATCCCCGTGGTGTGATTCTACAGCGTTGATAACTGTCTGTGATTCCTTGTACTTGCGGCACAGTTCTGCGCCGAGCTGTACATGGGAGCCTTCCATCTCGTGGTCCACTGCCTTGCCGATATCATGCAGCAGGCCGGCGCGCTTCGCCAGACGGATGTCCAGCCCAAGCTCACCTGCCAGAAGCCCTGACAGCTGCGCCACTTCGATAGAATGCTTGAGAGCATTCTGCCCGTAACTGGTGCGGAAACGCATCTTACCGAGAAGCCTTACCAGCTCCGGATGGATTCCGTGCACGCCGACTTCCAGAGTCGCCGCTTCGCCTTCTTCCTTGATCCGGGCTTCCACTTCACGCTGCGCCTTGCCGACCATCTCTTCGATCCTGGCGGGATGGATTCTGCCGTCCACGATCAGCTTTTCAAGCGCGATCCTGGCAACCTCTCGCCTGATCGGTTCAAATCCGGAAATTACGACAGCCTCGGGTGTATCATCAATGATCAGATCCACGCCTGTCATCGTCTCGAGCGTGCGGATGTTTCTTCCCTCACGTCCGATGATCCTTCCCTTCATCTCATCACTGGGAAGCTGCACGACAGAGATCGTAGCCTCGGAAACATGGTCTGCCGCGCATCTCTGAATAGCACTGATCACATATTCCTTCGCTCTCTTGTCCGCTTCTTCCTTAGCCTCCGCCTCGATCTCCTTGATCATAACGGCGGAATCATGTCTCACATCGTCTTCAACAATTTTTAAAAGGTATTCTTTGGCCTGTTCAGAGGTTAATCCTGAAATTCGTTCCAGTTCCAGCTGACGCTGCTCACCAAGCTTCGTGACTTCGTCTCTCTGCTTGTGCAGTGATTCTTCCTTAGCCTGCAGACTCTGTTCCTTGCGCTCAAGAGTATCCATCTTCCGATCCAGGGACTCTTCTTTCTGCTGAACCCTGCGCTCGTTTCGCTGCACTTCATTCCTGCGGTCGCGGATCTCCTTCTCCAGCTCGTTTCTGGAACGGATGGATTCCTCCTTGACCTCAAGAAGTGCCTCGCGCTTCTTGGTCTCAGCAGTAGTCAGTGCCTCGTCAATAATCGCCCTGGCCTTCTCCTGCGCGTTGCCGATCGTCTCCTCCTGCTGTTTCTTCCGGTAGTTGGAAGTCACGAGGAAAGTGACGGGTACAGAGATCGCAAGTGTACAAATCACCGCTATAATGGCAGTAATCATACAGGAGCACCTCCTTATTAGTTTCGCGTTTCTCCGTCATTTCGGATGATATGTATTCAAAATAGTATATATACATAAACCAATCGCAAAATAGCAGATTCGCACTCACTAATTTTATACACTATATTCGTCACTGTCAAGCAATTCCGCGCTCATGGCTGCACGAACAGAGGCACTCCCGTACCCCTTTCTGTACAGGAATGCCTGAATTCTGCTCCGCTCCTCCCACGATGCCGTCGAAGGGTCGAAGCCCCTTTTCTCCATCAGTTTGCGGATCTGGCGGATCTCCGCCCCGTTTCCGCGCTCCTCAGACACCTCTTCCAGGACCTCGCTGATGATCTGCGGCGGTACGCCGCGGCCCTCCAGGTCCGCGCGGATCCGCAGTCTGCTCCGGTCCTCCCAGTGTGCCTCTGCAAAACTGTGCGCATAACGCCTGTCGTCCAGATAATGCGCATCAATAAGGCTCCCGATCACCTCTGTGACCAGATCCTCCACATAGCCGGCATTACTGAGCTTGTCGCGCAGGCGCGCGCAGGTATAGTCTCTCTGCGCCAGCAGATTGCCGCACTTCCTCAGGCACTCCTTCCGGCGCTCTTCCCGGTCTCTCATTCGTCCTGCGCTTCATCGGCCGCAGGAATTTCCGGCGCCTTAAAAGCCCCTTCCGGATCCAGCCCGTAATGCTCTCTGACCTTGCGGTCCACCTCTGCCAGGATCTCCGGATGCGCTGTCAGATAAGCCTTGGAGTTCTCGCGCCCCTGGCCGATCTTGTTGCCGTTGTAGTTGTACCAGGCTCCGCTCTTGTTGATGATATCGCACTTGGCAGCCAGATCCAGCACGTCTCCGACGTAGGAAATGCCCTTGCCGAACATGATATCAAATTCAGCCTCCTTGAAGGGCGGCGCGATCTTGTTCTTCACGACGCGGATCCTTGTGCGGTTACCGATCACCTCACCGCTCTGCTTGAGGGACTCGATCCTTCTCACATCCATACGGACGGAAGAATAGAACTTGAGCGCGCGGCCGCCGGTTGTTGTCTCCGGATTGCCGAACATGACGCCGACCTTCTCACGGAGCTGGTTGATAAAGACGACGGCACAGTTGGACTTGCTGATGACAGCCGTGAGTTTGCGCAGGGCCTGTGACATCAGGCGGGCGTGAAGGCCTACATGGGAATCACCCATATCGCCGTCGATCTCAGCCTTGGGGACCAGGGCCGCGACAGAGTCGACAACGACAATGTCGATCGCGCCGGAACGCACCATTGTCTCCGCGATCTCCAGTGCCTGCTCGCCGCTGTCAGGCTGGGAAATATAGAGGTTGTCGATATCCACGCCGATGTTCTTGGCGTAAACGGGATCCAGCGCGTGCTCCGCGTCGATGAAGCCTGCGATGCCGCCCCTCTTCTGCACTTCCGCGATCATGTGCAGGGTCACGGTCGTCTTGCCGGAGGACTCCGGTCCGTAGATCTCAATGATCCTTCCCTTGGGAATGCCGCCAAGGCCGAGGGCGATATCAAGGCTCAGGGAGCCTGTGGGAATGGTCTCGATATTCATCTGAACGGAAGGGTCGCCAAGTTTCATGACTGCTCCCTTGCCGTACTGCTTCTCAATCTGCAGAAGGGCCGCGTCAAGCGCCTTCTTCTTCTGGTCATTATCTATGCTCATTTGATCTCCTCCAAAATTACGAACATTTGTTCTTGTGTTAGTATAGCACCCTCCCCCGCTGCGCGCAAGGCATTTCGGCGCAAAAATCGAATGTATTTTCGATTTTCCAGGCGGCCTTTACGATTTGAAACGCGTATTTGTGGGGACTGCCGGAATCCGGCACCGGAACCTTTGTCAGATTTAGTCTGTCAGATCATCTGTTTCTGATCAGCTATGTCAGATTAAAAGACCGGAAGCAGAATGCCTCCGGTCCTATTATCCGTTTCCCCGCGCCGCCCTGTCAAGTCAGACAGCGAATTCCCGCAGTTTGATCTTGGGGATCTGCAGTTCTGACAGGACGATCCCGCGGAACTGCTTGCTGTGGGCGCTCAGCGCCATGAGCTCATCAATGTTCCAGATCTCCTCCGCGAACACCTTCTGTTCTTTTCCGAACAGACCTTTTCTGACCGACGGGACGCTCAGCTTTACGCGCGCGCCGATCTGCCGGTAGACCTCTGCCGCCGGCTGGTCAGGCGTCAGATGGTACAAGTGGCTCTCCAGTGTCGTTTCCGGATCCACTTCTTTGACCAGGTACTGCCGGCACACTGCCTTGAATTTGTAATAGGCGTCCTCATTTTCAAGGATCTCTCTGTAAGTGCACTTAACGCCAAAATACAGCCTGTACAGGTCCTGCATCATGTATTTGAAATCGTTATCCGTCATCCGATGTCTCCGATCGCGTTTCCGGAAAGGCGCACGGCCTCCTGAATATCCTCGGGATCCATATCGTATTCCCTGGCCAGCTCGGCGACGCTCACCTTTCTTCCAAGTTCCTCCGCCAGTTCCCTGGCCCTGTCCGCCACAAGGTTGACCCTCTCTTCGACCGCTTTCTCTGCGGCTTTCTCATCGAGATTGCTCGCGACAAGATCTTCCATCGCGTCCATGATCCTGCGTCCCAGATATCCGTCCACTTCATCGGGCTTTTCCAGCGGCGCGAGCTGGGTGACCGCCGTAAGAAGCCTCTCATTGCCGGCTCCGATCAGGTCCTCCATATAGACGCCCTGCCCGGCGTAGAGACGCGCGATGTCTACGACCTTTCTGAGGGAGTATTCCACAAGGCGCTTCTGCGCCTCCTTCTCTCCGGCCATCGCCGACAGCTTTACCGCATCCAGCACATTTTCCGCGGGCACTTCGATCGCATCGATCAGTGCCTCATACTCGGCCAGGTGATTGATCTCCTCCTCGGAGAGCACCTCCTCGATGGGAAGCGCTTCGCCGATTCCGATCCCGCTGCTCTTCAGGTACTCCCTGACCTGCCCCATCTGGGCTTCGCTGAGCGACAGGTCCGCGAAGGATCCCTGAAGCTCCTCTTCTGATATCATATTGCCGTTCTGTGAGGCGCTCTTTACGACTTCCTGGATCCTCTCCAGAAACAGCGCCTGTTTCTGCTTCTCTTCCATAATAAACTGTTCTCTCCTCAAGTCATGACTGCCTGCCGGGCGCCTGCATATGCGGCGTCTCGCCTTCTCTTACGTGCACATGGGTGAACAGGTGGTCCTGGCAGTATTCCAGGCCTCCCTCGCACTTTGAACAATAGCGGAACTCCAGCTCCGGGTTGTCGATCTGGGTCCTTCCGCAGATCGCGCATCGGTGCACGATCCGTCCGTTCGCGGACCGGGTCCGCCTGTTTGCTGTTCCCGCGCCGGAGCGCCGGCCGCCGGAGGCGCCGTTTCCGTTTCCGAACGGATTTCCGCCCTTTCCTTCAAACATACGGGTAAAGCCGGTGCGCAGACTGCTTCTCCGCACCGGTCCCTTAAAGCGCATATACAGAAGTCCGATGTTGATAAATGTCGCAAGGATCGCGAACCGGGTGGCTGCGGACGCGCCGATGAACTCATAGATCAGATAAGCGACGTCCAGAAGTCCCAGCCACTTGACCTTCATCGGGATGATGAAGAACATCAGGACCACAGCGTCCGGGAAGGTCAGCGCATAGGCGAAGAAAATACCCATGTTGATATAGTATGTGGAAAACGCGAGCGAATAATAGTTGAAAAACTGCGATGCTCCGACAGCTGAGATCGTTGTACCTGCCGTCAGGTAGGAGAAGCCCATCCAGACGAACGAAGCCGCGACTGTCAGAAGGATGCCCGTAAAAATAAACACGTTGTAGCGCCAGGTTCCCCACACGCGTTCCAGCGACGTTCCTATGCTGTAATAAAAAAACATCATGATCGCGATGAAGAACAGATTGCTCGTGCTCGGCGGGATCAGGAGCCACGAGAAGATCCTCCAGATCTGCCCGTGCACGATCGCGTAGGGGTTGAGCGTCAAATAAAAAATGATCTGGGAGTTAAAGAAATAAAGGGCATAACCCGCCAGATATAAGATGATCAGCTTCAGCGAGAGGTCCCGCACAGCGTATTTACCGAATTTTCTCTCAAAATCACTCATATTCTTTCCACCTGCCGTAAGAACTTTTGAGTGCATTTTATCATCGCTCATTTCAAATGTAAACGAGACAGATCGTCAGCGCGCGTATTCTTACAGCCGGCAGCTGTTTCTCCTCCTGCCGGCACGTATATTTAATTTTGCGCAATCAAATACCATTGCTTTTTTGATTTAGCTGTCTTATACTGTTTTTTACATGTATAAAGTCGAAATTTTTTGCTTTTTAATAATGTAGGAGATTTTTTAGTGATTGCTAAGGACTATACTTTAGGAATTGATATCGGGTCCACAACAGTAAAGATCGCGATCCTTGATCCGGATCTTCAGCTTCTGTTTGCGGATTACAGGCGCCACCACGCCGATATTCGAGGCACATTATACGAACTGCTCTCTGAAGCCATTGAGCAGCTTGGCGACCACACCATTCATCCTGTCATAACCGGTTCCGGCGGACTGACCCTGGCCAATTATCTGAAGGTTCCCTTCGTCCAGGAAGTCGTCTCCGTCTCAACCGCACTCGAGAAGATCGCGCCCAAGACAGACGTTGCGATCGAGCTGGGCGGCGAGGACGCCAAGATCATCTATTTTGAAAACGGGAATGTCGAACAGCGAATGAACGGTATCTGCGCCGGCGGCACAGGTTCCTTTATCGACCAGATGGCTTCCCTTCTGCAGACAGACGCTGCAGGACTGAACGAATATGCCAGGGATTACACATTCCTTTATACGATCGCGGCCAGATGCGGCGTTTTTGCCAAGTCCGACATCCAGCCCCTGATCAACGAAGGCGCCACCAAGGAAGATCTTGCGGCGTCCATTTTCCAGGCCGTCGTCAACCAGACCATAAGCGGCCTTGCCTGCGGCAAACCCATACGCGGCCACGTCGCGTTCCTGGGCGGTCCCCTGCATTTCCTCACGGAACTCAAGGAGGCTTTTATCCGCACGCTCAAGCTCGATGAAGAGCACACCATCGAAGTGGAGAATTCCCACCTCTTTGCGGCAATGGGAAGCGCCATGAACGCAAGCGAGGACAATTTCCTTCTTCTCTCTGAAATGAAGGAGCGTCTCTCCGGCGAGATCCACATGGAATTCGAGATCGGCCGTATGGATCCTCTCTTCGAGAGTCAGGAGGAATACGACGCGTTTACGGAGCGTCACAGCAAAGCCTGCGTGGTAAAGGGAAATCTGTCTGATTATCACGGCAACTGCTATCTGGGCATTGACGCGGGATCCACAACGACCAAGCTTGCCCTGGTCGGCGAGGACGGCTCCCTCCTGTATTCTTTCTACAGCAATAACGAGGGAAGTCCCATCAAGACCTCCATCCGTTCCATTAAAGAGATCAAGAAGCTCCTTCCCAAGGACGCGCGCATCGCGCGCAGCTGCTCCACCGGTTACGGTGAAGCCCTGCTCAAGGCGGCTTTCCTCCTGGACGAAGGCGAAGTCGAGACGATCGCCCACTACTATGCGGCAGCCTTCTTCAATCCCGACGTGGACTGCATTCTCGACATCGGCGGCCAGGACATGAAGTGCATCCGTATCAAGAACCACGCCGTGGACAACGTGCTCCTCAATGAGGCCTGTTCCTCCGGCTGCGGCTCCTTCATCGAGACGTTTGCCAAGTCCCTTGACTTCAGCGTGCAGGATTTTGCCAAAGCAGCGCTTTTTGCAAAGCATCCTATTGACCTGGGCACCCGCTGCACCGTCTTTATGAATTCCCGCGTCAAGCAGGCGCAGAAGGAAGGCGCGGAAGTCTCCGACATCTCCGCGGGCCTTGCCTATTCCGTTGTCAAAAACGCGCTGTTCAAGGTCATCAAGGTCTCCGACGCTTCCCAGCTGGGACGCAATATCGTCGTGCAGGGCGGCACATTCTATAATGACGCTGTTTTGAGGAGCCTTGAGATGATCTCCGACGGACAGGTCATCCGTCCCGATATCGCCGGCATCATGGGAGCCTTCGGTGCCGCCCTGATCGCGAGAGAGCGTTACGACGGGGAGACGCCTTCCACCATGCTCTCTTTTGACGAGATCGCGAATCTCAAATTTGAGACTTCCATCCGCAACTGCGGAAAGTGCAACAACAACTGCCGCCTGACAGTCAACCACTTCAGCGGCGGACGCGAATACATCTCTGGCAACCGCTGTGAGCGCGGCCTGGGCCAGGAGATCAAAAAGAACAATATTCCCAACCTCTACAAGTACAAACTGCGGAGGATCTTCGCTTACAAGCCTCTTTCCAAAGAGGAGGCGTTCCGGGGAACCGTCGGGATCCCGCGCGTGCTCAACATTTATGAGAACTATCCCTTCTGGGCTACCTTCTTCAGAAAGCTGGGCTACCGCGTCGTGATCTCTCCGCTCTCCACGCACCAGGTGTATGAGATGGGCATCGAGTCGATCCCCAGCGAATCCGCCTGCTACCCTGCCAAGATCGCGCACGGCCATATCATGTGGCTGATCCAGAAAGGCGTGGACTTTATCTTCTATCCCTCGCTTTTCTATGAGCGCGCGGAATTTGATAACGCGGACAACCACTATAACTGCCCTATCGTCACCTCCTATCCGGAGAACATCCGCAACAACGTGGAGGAGATCGGGCGCGGAGAAGTGGATTTCCGCAATCCCTTCATGGCTTTTACCAATGTGGGGACAGTGAGCGCGGCTCTCAAGAAGGAGTTCTCCGACATTCCCGAAAAGGAAGTCGAGGAAGCCGCTTACGAAGGCTGGACAGAACTCATGAACTGCCGCCGCGACATCCAGAAGAAGGGCGAAGAAGTGCTCCGCTTCATGGAGGAGAACAACGTGAAGGGAATCGTCCTGGCAGGCCGTCCCTATCATGTGGACCCCGAGATCAATCACGGAATTCCGGAGATGATCAACTCCTACGGAATTGCCGTTCTCTCCGAGGACTCCATCTCCCACCTGCAGGATCCGGAGCGTCCGATCGTCGTTCTGGACCAGTGGATGTACCACTCCAGACTTTACGCGGCAGCCAGTTACGTGCGCACAAGGGATGATCTTGACCTGATCCAGCTCAACTCCTTCGGCTGCGGCATTGACGCCGTCACGACCGACCAGGTGGATGATATTCTGTCAGGCTCTGATAAGATCTACACCTGCCTCAAGATCGACGAAGTCAACAATCTGGGCAGCGCCCGCATCCGCGTGCGTTCCCTGATCGCTGCCATCCGCATCCGCGATAAGAAGAAGACCAAGCGCAAATACCGCGATACGGCCATCAAAAAGGTCCCCTTCACAGAGGACATGCGCAAGAACTACACGATCCTGTGCCCGCAGATGTCGCCGATCCACTTTGACCTGCTCGAGCCTGCAATGCGCTCCTGCGGATACAATCTGGTGGTCCTTCCCAACGACAACCGCAGAGCTGTCGATTTCGGCCTCAAATACGTCAACAACGACGCCTGCTATCCGTCCCTCTTTGTAGTGGGACAGATCATGGAGGCGCTCGATTCCGGCAAATACGACCTGAACAGGACGGCTGTCATCATGACGCAGACCGGCGGCGGCTGCCGCGCCTCCAACTACGTGGGCTTTATCCGCCGCGCGCTCAGAAAGGCCGGCATGGAGCAGATCCCGGTCATCAGCGCCAATATGTCAGGTCTCGAGGAGAACCCCGGCTTTAAGCTGGACCTCAAGATGCTCAGCCGCGCCGCATGCGCTATCGTATTCGGCGACGTCATGATGCGCTGCGTCTATCGTATGCGCCCTTACGAGCTCCGTGAGGGAAGTGTAGAGGCCTGCCACCAGAAATGGCTGCGCAAGTGCTCTCATTTCCTGACGACGACCTCCGGCATCAATCTTCCCAAGGTGCACAGGATGGCCTTCGAAATGATCCGCGACTTCGACGCGATCCCGATCCGCGAGGAGAGAAAGCCCCGCGTCGGTATCGTCGGCGAGATCCTGGTCAAATACGCGCCTGCCGCCAACAACTACCTTGTAGATCTTCTGGAGCAGGAGGGCGCAGAAGCCAATGTGCCGGATCTGATGGGCTTTATGCTGTACTGCTTCTACAACCAGGTGTACAAGGCGGAAAATCTCGGTACCAGCAAGAGGACCGCATTGTTGTGCAACGCGGGGATCAGGACCATTGAGGCCTTCCTGGGGCCCATCAACAGAGCGTACAAAAAGAGCCGCCATTTCGATCCGCCTGCAAGTATCTACCAGCTGGTCAAATACGCGGAGCCGATCGTCAGTATCGGCAACGAGACCGGCGAAGGCTGGTTTTTGACCGGAGAGATGATCGAGCTGATCCACAGCGGCGTGGAGAATATCGTATGTATCCAGCCTTTCGGCTGCCTTCCCAACCATGTCGTAGGCAAGGGTGTCATCAAACACATCCGAAGCCTCTACCCCATGGCCAACATCGCTGCGATCGACTACGATCCCGGCGCCAGCGAAGTCAACCAGCTCAACCGCATCAAGCTGATGCTGGCCACAGCCGGCAAAAACGCGGCGCGCAAGGAAGAAGCGGCGAAGGCCTCCGGATCTGACGGCAAAACCGGCAGGACGTCCGGAAACAGAAAGCTCTTTGCAGGAAGAAAGCGTTCTTCCAGAAGTAAAGGTCTATCTCTGTTCAGATAATAAACTGTTAAAACCCCAAGGGACCCGGCGTGAGTCCTTTGGGGTTTTCTCTCTTCTGATTTTTGGGGTTTTTCTCCGGCAGGCTCCGGCAAAGCATTGACGCGGCAAAAGTCCGCGGCACAGCAATAAGAAAGGGTACTGATCTTCTTTACGACCGGTACCCTTTCTTAATGTGCTTTGTCCAATGGCTTATTCCTCCTTTGCACTTTCTTTATGATCCTTTCTTCGTTCCACCCTTTTTCTTTTTGTACTGATTGTACTGCGATGTTCATGGCTGATGTCCTGCATCACGGAGTGTCGACCCTCATTTGGATGCTTTCTTTATATCTTCTTACATTCCTTTGAAAAATGATTCTTATTAGAACTTACCCTGAATCTCTCTTCTGATCTACTATTTGATCGGTGCGATGATCTGAAATATAAGATATGATCTATATATTTCTCATCCTGTACCTTTCCGGTTTCCGATCAGGTTTAAAGTTTGGGTTTTCATCTTCTAAGAATGATTGATTCGCTTCCATTTTCATGATTCCGGTTGACATCGGATCCATTACTGTGGGCTATCAAATGAATTTCTTAAGATTAAAGAAATATCTGCTCTGATGAAAATGCACCGCTATCTTCGTGTACTTGAATTCGGATATTTGTGAGTTTACCGAGTTACCAAATATAGGTTCTCCAGTGGATTACCAGTGGAGCTGTTCGTCCTTCCTTTCTTCCCCCTCGGTAAGGAGTTCTTTTTCTTTGTGAGTTTATTGTACATAATCAGGTATAATTTGTCAACAACTTGAGCTTTTCTTTTTAAATTATCTGAATTTTCTGACTAATTGTGAAATTTTGAGGCAGTAGAAAGGGGCTGCCGCGGTTGCGGCAGCCCCTTGTGTCTCACAATGCTGTTCAGTTGAGCGGGTACTTATCTGTGATGGTCTTGATGATGGCCCTGGCCTCTTCGATCCCGGCCTCTCTCTTCTTGATGACGATGGAGATAGCCTCTGCCACACGGTCAAAATCTTCCGTATTCAGGCCGCGCGTTGTAGCAGCCGGTGATCCCAGACGGATTCCGCTGGTCACGAAAGGCGATCTCTTCTCATTGGGAATCGTATTCTTGTTGGCAGTGATGCACGCCTCGTCCAGCCATTTCTCGACTTCCTTGCCGGTGAGGTCATAGCGGGTCAGATCAACCAGCATCAGGTGGTTGTCAGTGCCGCCGGACACGATATCGATATCTCTTGCCTGCAGGCCGTCGCAGAGCGCTTTCGCGTTGTCAATGACGTTCTGCGCATACACTTTAAAGGAGGGATCCAGCGCTTCCTTGAAGCAGACAGCCTTAGCGGCGATCACATGCTCAAGAGGGCCGCCCTGGATGCCGGGGAATACAGCCTTGTTGAAGTTATACTTCTTAGCCGCTTCCGCATTGGCGAGGATCATGCCGCCTCTGGGACCCCTGAGGGTCTTGTGAGTCGTTGTAGTGACAACATCCGCGTAGGGGAAGGGACTGGGATGAAGGCCTGCTGCCACAAGTCCCGCGATATGCGCGATATCAGCCATCAGGACTGCGCCGCAGGCATCAGCCGCTTCTCTGAATTTGGCAAAATCAATTGTTCTTCCATACGCAGACGCGCCTGCGATGATCAGCTTGGGCTTATGCTCGATCGCGATCTTCTTGAGTTCGTCGTAATCGATGAAGCCGTTCTCATCGACGCCGTAAGGAACAATGTTAAAGTAGGAACCGGAGATATTGGCTGCGCTTCCGTGTGTCAGATGTCCGCCCTGATTGAGGTTCATGCCCATCAGGGTGTCGCCGGGCTTTAAGATCGCGAACTCTACAGCCAGGTTGGCCTGAGCGCCGGAGTGGGGCTGCACGTTTGCGTAGTCGCATCCAAACAGCTCTTTCGCTCTTTCAATCGCCAGTGTCTCTATCTCATCGATGACCGCGCATCCGCCGTAATAGCGTTTTCCGGAGTATCCTTCCGCATACTTGTTGGTCAGGGGGCTTCCCATAGCCGCCATGACAGCTTTGCTGGTCCAGTTCTCAGACGCGATCAGTTCGATGTGATCATTCTGTCTCTGCACCTCTTTTTCAATGGCAGCCGCGATTTCCGGGTCGGTCATTCTAACTTCTTCGATCGAATACATGTAGTTCCTCCTGTATTGCTTTTGTGGGGCGGACATTCGTCTTTTTTAGAAGTCGCCAATGGTAAGTATAGCAAGGACTAAAAGGCTCTGCAAGAGAATCTTCCACTAAAACCGAAGCCCGGGCTGCCGACTTCGTTGTTCATTCTGCTTCTTTTTATGTACAATACTTGCATTCCGCGCTTTTTCGATGTAGAATTCGCAGGATGGTAAGCCATCTTTGACACAATTGATCAAGAAAACAAACGCAGAAGTATATTATCGAAATCAGGAGATTCTATGACAAACAATCGGTATTCATATGCCGGAAAGCCGCATGGATCTCTCGTAACAAGGCGCCTTTCGCCGCAGATCCAGCGTAAGCTCAGACTCGCGGTCCCCATGGTGCTCTACATGCTCTTCTACTGCGCCGGCTTCCTTGTCATTGAGAACTGGAACAGGCTGCATTATACAGTGATCCATACAGTGGTGGATGACATGATCCCGTTCTGTGAATGGTTCGTCATTCCCTACCTGCTGTGGTTTCTGTATGTGAGCGGATTTACGCTCTATATGCTTTTTACGGACGAGAAGAGTTATCACGAGATCTGTACGTATCTGGCGATCGGAATGACTGTGTTTTTGGTCGTCTCGGCTGTATTTCCCAACATTCTGTTCCTGCGGCCTCAGACGATGCCCAGAGACAATGTTTTGACCCGTATCTGCGGGATCCTGTACGCGGCTGATACACCTACCAACGTCACGCCGAGTATCCATGTGTATAATTCCATTGCCGTGATGATCGCGGCTGTGAGGACAGATGCAAAGCTGTTCCGCTCATGGCTCAGCAAGACAGCCATGGCGGCTGTAGGGCTCTCGATCATTCTGGCCACCATGTTCCTCAAACAGCACTCATTCTCTGATGTGGTCATCGCGACGGGACTTGCCCTTTGCTCCTATATCCTTGTCTACAAACTGAACTTTGTATTCATCCCGGAGCAGGGCGTCAGATTTCGCGGCCGCCGTGTGAGAAGGCGCGCAGGAAGACGTGTTCTCTCCGCGTGACCGCTGCTTATTGGGAACATAATACTGAAAACATGTACTTAAAAAACCCGCAAGGCTCAGCCCTGCGGGTTTTTTCTTTCTTAATGATCTTTATTATCCGATTCACGCGGCGCACTTGTGGCTGCGGGAAAACCGCGTCCTTTTGCCGGCTGCCGCATGATCATCCGCAGGGGCTCACTGCTGTGCGGATGCGGTGGTTGTCTCCTGCGTCCTGTTGTAGCCTTCATTCAGGATCATCTCGATCCTGGCCGCGTTGACCTTGACGCTTGCGTCATCAGGCCACATTACATAGAGCGGCGTGGAGCCTGTGGAATAGGTGGTCTCCAGCGCGCTGTCGCCCTGCTCCGCGGTCTGCTTGAGGATCTCCCAGTGCGCGTTGTCCGTCAGCTGCATGTTGACCAGCTCCGCGATCTTTTCCTGAGGCATGTTGAGCTGGAAGAATCCGTCCAGGCTGTCAAGAATGTCCGCGTAGTGCGGCAGGATCGCGGGTGACATCATCTTCTCCAGAAGCGCCTTGAGCACCTGCTCCTGGTTGCGTCCTCTCTGGTTATCGCCGTCCGCGAAACTGTATCTCTCTCTGCAGAATGCCAGGACCTGGTCGCCGAACATGTCGTGCCAGCCCTTGTCGAAGTGGTATTCATCCGTATAGCAGTCGAAAGGATACTCGACATAGACGTCCAGTCCGTCCATCGCGTCTACAAGTTTGATCAGAGTATCAAAGTTGACGCGTACGAAATAGGTGATGTCCACGCCATAGAGCTCCTCCAGGGTCCTCATGGAAGCGTCGACGCCGTAGATGCCGGCATGGGTGAGCTTATCGCGCACGCCGTCCGAAACGCCCGGGATCGGAACATAGTAATCTCTGGGTGTGGATGTCAGGAGGATCTTCTTGGTCTTGGGATTGACCGTAACGATGATGTTGACGTCGCTTCGGCTGGTCTGCGAGATATCGCCGTAAACGTCGATGCCGCTGATCATAACGTTGAAGGGCTCTCCTACTTTGACGTCTCCCTTATCGATACTGGTCTCAATACCATACTGGTACAGAACTCTGACCTGGTCTTCATATTCGTCATTTTCAAGTGACTCAGCAATGACCGACGTATACGCCTTGTTGTAGATCGCCGCGTCGACTTCGCCGTCCAGAAGGGCCTTGGCCGCTTCGATATCGCTGCCGTATTCCTTCACATTGATCCTGGAGGAAAGCACTTCCTCGATGTCCGTGATCATTGCATTGCTGCCGCCGGTCTCTGACGCGGGTCTGTGTACGGCATAATTGTACTCACGGGCGTCTCCGAGGTCCTGCGCGGGATCATCGGCACGGACAACAACGACCATATTGTCTGTCTTGAGGGCCTTGCTTCCGACTGACAGAAGTCCCATGGTCTTGTTGAAATAGGTGGTGAGCACCAGTACCAGTACGATCATAACGGCGCTGATGCCTGTTCCGGCGATCCGGATCTTTCTGTTGCGCCGCAGGTTCATCAGCAGTGTGACTGCCGAGAGGAATGCGAATACCACAAAGATCAGGAACATGTATTTCATAGGGAGCATGCGGGATCTCGCAATCGTGATCACCAGGATCAGCGACAGCAGCGCCTGGATGATGAACGCCACGCGGCCCGTTATGCGAATATATCTGTTGATCTTTCTCTGCTGTGCTTTCCGTTTGCTGACAGCGCGCTTTTTCTTCTGCGTCCTCTTTCTCTGCGGGCTGACTTTCTCACTGCTCATCTTATTCTTTATTTCTCCTTATGCACGAAAAAACACTATCTTTACAATATCTTTATTAAAATACTCTATTTGCCCCGCAAATGCAATGTTTATCAGCTTTTTGAGGCATTCATAGCCGCAGATTTTTCCATGCAGGCGCGCGTTCCCTCCATAATTGAGGAGCGAAGGCCTCTCTCTTCGAGAACCCGGACCGCTTCGATCGTCGTGCCTGCGGGGGAGCAGACCATATCCTTGAGCTCTCCGGGATGCTTTCCGGTCTCCAGCATCATCTTCGCGCTGCCCAGTACGGCCTGTCCCACAAACTGGTAGGCCTGTGCCCTGGGCATGCCGCCCAGTACGGCCGCATCCGCCATTGCTTCCATCATCATAAAGACATACGCGGGAGAACTGCCGCTGACAGCAGTCACCACATCAAAGAGCCTCTCAGGTACGGCTTCAAACCTTCCGAAGGTGCCACACAGATCCGCGATCGTCTGCATTTCTTCTTCAGAAACACTCTCGCTCGCGCAGGCTGCCGTCATGCCTTCTCCGACCAATGCCGGCGTATTGGGCATCAGGCGGATGAGACGGATCCCGCTTCCGAGCTCCTTCTGAAAATACGATACGCTCCGTCCCGCCACAATGCTGACGATCAGCTGATCCGGCCTGATCACCTCTCTGATCTCCCCGATCACGCCGTCCAGAAACTGCGGCTTGACACAGAGAAAGAGGATCTTCGCTTCTTTCGCGACTTCCCGGTTGTCTCCCGTCATCCCGATCTGATAGAGTGCCTGCGCCTTATCTCTGCTCTTAGGCGACCTGCATGAACCTATGATCTGTGAAGGCTCTGCTTTCCGGCTCCTGAGGATCCCTCCGATCATAGCGCCCGCCATATTTCCGACACCGATAAATCCGTACTCTTTCATCTCCGCCTCCGACTTTTTTGTATTTGCCTGCCGCAGCCCCGGATTGTAATCCGGCGTTTTATGGTATCATCTTAGAAAAGATCCGCTGCGGATTTGTGTTCTCCGATCCTATACCGTTATATGATCGGTAACATCTTATCATATTTATTTGATACTGAGGTATCCAACAATGGAATTTTCACACAATGATCGCCTGCGAGGCGTATTGATCATGCTCTTTTTGGTCTGCTCTCTCATTATGACCGCCTGTTCCGGCCAGAGCGGACCTGCTCAGGGCGGAGACCGGAGCCAGGTTCTGTCCTTTATAAAACCCCTCCGGATCGATTCGCCCGAGGGAGAACTCTATGACCTCACATCGCTGACTGTGGATCAGACAGGCACGCTGCTCAGCTGCGGGCTCTATGATGAGACGCGCCTCGTCCTTCTTTACAGTGCAGACGAAGACGGGGACTCCTCCATTACACATTGTCAGATCAGATCACTGGATCTTAAGGATGGATCTGTGACAGATCTGGCCTCCTTTGACCGGATCCCGGGCTCCGGGGAGACGGAAGAGAAAGAATGGGACGAGGACGGGATCTGTGTTCTATCCACAGATCCTCTGAGTGTTTACGACCGGCGCGGTGTTCTCTATCTGCCCGGACAGACCCCCGATAAGGCTGTCCTTCCCTCGTGGTTTTCAGACGCTGAAATCTATGCTCTGGACGGGCGCCTCTGGCTTTCCTCCGGCAGAGGGATCATTTGCGGGCTCACTGCCGGCGGGCTGTCCGAGCCTGTCTGGAAGCTGCCCTATACCTATGGATCTCTTACGCCCGTTGTCACAGGCCATGCCGGAAAGCTGTCTTTTGTCACCGCTCTGAGAACGGATCCTTCCGAACGGATCTTTGTGGACGTGGATCCCGTGAGCGGGGAGAGCGCCTATTATCAGTGCGATATGGATCCCGGCCGCTATCTGGCCTTTGAGAGCGGGCGCCTCATGGGCACCTCCTTCCGGACCGAACCGGTGATCTCTGTCTGTGTTCCTGCGGACGGAGCCAAAAAAGAGCTCGTACTGCCGGATTCAGTACAGGACATGCTCCTGGGCGGGGCGGCGGCGCAGTCTCCCGAAAACACAGCCGGAAACATCGTCTTTGCGCCGGGTTCACCGGCGATGTGCGGAGACTGGTGCTTATGGACCCTGCGCGATCCGGTCACGGGACCGGTCCGGGTCTTTCTCTGGGACACAGCCGCCTGTAAAGGCACTGGATGGAAGGCGCCTGATACAGAGCCTTATACAGAGCCGCCCGCTGCCGACTACGGCGATCTGAGCCGCAGGGCATCTGATCTGGAAGAAAGATACGGCGTCCGGATCGTTCTGGGCACCAATATTCCCTCTGAATTTTCCGACTACGCCGCGCAGCCGGTTACGGACGCCCCCGTGATCGACGGCTCCCTGTCCGTACTGGACAATGTGCTGTCCCTGTATCCGGATGGATATTTTGACGCGCTCAAGGGAAGCTATTACCGTGACATCGCCTTCTATCTGACGGGGCCTTTGACGCCTCATAACGCGGACAGCAATATATCCAACGCCGGCGCCTTCGCCACAGAATCCGACGGCGTGATGCAGCTCGCCTTCGATCTGTATGACGACCTCTCGCCTGATACCGTGATCCACGAACTGACACACGCCGCTGACTACCGGTTCCTGGGAGAGGGGATCTGGGACGAGGAGGCGTGGAACAGCATGAATCCCGAGGGATTCTCTTACTACGAGGCATATATCGACGAGAACGGTGAAAGCTATGAGACGGTCGGCAGCCCCGATCACACGGCCATGGACGGATGGCCCGCCGATGAGGTCTACTTCATAGATCCCTACAGTAAGACCTACGCCATGGAGGACCGCGCGAGGCTCATGGAAAACCTTCTTGCAGGCAGCAGTCCTTACAAATACTGCTTCAGCGGAGAGCATGTGCGGGAAAAGCTCGGCTTCTATTTCCGTTTCCTGAGAAAAACGCTTGGGGATGAAAGCTGGCCTTCTCTCACTTCGTGGGAAGAAGCAATGGAAAGCGCCTCTGATGCAGATTGAACGCGAAAGGATCGGACCCCCGTCCGGTGCCTCGATGGCATCGGACGGGGGTCCGCTATGTCCGCCCATGTATTATCCCATCTTCTCGATCGCCTGGGATACGGAGAGCACGATATGGTCCGACGCGTCCCTGAGGGGTTCAGGCGCGGTCGGGAAGGTGAATCCGACATCCGCCGCCTCGATGAGCGGCAGGTCATTGTAGGAATCCCCGATCCCGCCCATCCGGCCGATCGGAAACAGTTCCCTGACTCTGGCAGCTCCCGTCCCCTTGGAGCATCCGGCTGCCACGATGTCCACATTGACAAGGTTCTGGAAGGCAGACACCTTATCGCCGTATTCTTCCTCAATGAGCCTCGCCGCCTCTGCTGCCGCGTTTTCATCCGGAAGACGCATGGATACACCATAGATCCGGTCTGCGGGAAGCTCGCTGCAGGAATAGATCTGCACCTGAAGTTTATACTCCGCTTTGCAGAGCGCGTAGACGCGGCCGTCCGCATGGACGACCACCCTGGCGCAGTCCTTAAACCTATTGTATATGGCTTCCGTGGTCGCTAGGTCCATGCACTGCTTGTCCAGGACATTTCCCTCCCCGTCGACGATCAGCGCGCCGCTCACCGAGATGATAAAGTCCGGGTGCATAAAGCTGCTGATCGTGTCCAGCACGCTGTCAGGCGAGCGGCCCGTGCAGATGCCGAATATACCGCCCCTTTTCTGAAAGAAAAGGATCTCAAATATGTCCTGCGCCTTAAAGCGCTCCTCTGTATTGCGAAAAAAGAGTGTGTTGTCAAAGTCACTGATCAGTGCCGGCCGCTTCTCTTTACTGCTCATATTCTTACCTCATTTTATTCCGCGGGAAGGATCCTGCCCAGGATTTTCCTGATGGACTCGGGATCCACGGGTTTTGCAATATATCCGTCCATTCCCGCGCTGCGGGCTTTTTCCATATCTTCGTCAAACGCGTTGGCCGTCATGGCTATGATCGGGATCTCCGCGTGTTCCCTGTCATATAGCCTTCTGATACTCCTGGCCGCCTCGTATCCATCAATACCGGGCATCTGTATGTCCATGAGAACCACGTCATAATACTCCTTGTCTGATCTTGCGATCATTACAACAGATGTTTCGCCGTCCTCAGCGGTCTCGACCAGGTACCCGTCATCTTCCAGAAGCCCCTTCGCGATCTCCCTGTTGAGCTCGTTGTCTTCGACCACAAGGATCCGTCTCGGCCCGCTCTTTTTCCGGGCGCCGCGCGTTCTCCTATGGGTAAACACAGCCGTTTTGGTCGGGATGGAAATCGCGATGTCGCTGCCATCGCGGTCTTCTCCCGCTTTTTCTTTGCTCCTCTCCTCAGAGTCACAATCTCTGCAGCGCATGGCCAGAAGCACAGTGATCACGGTCCCTCTTCCCTGCACGCTGTCTACAGTCATCGAACCGCCCATGGAATCCACGATTCCCTTGCAGATCGGCATACCCAGACCGCTCCCCATGACCTTGCTGACAGTAGAATTGTTCTCTCTCTCAAACGGATCAAAGAGCCTCTTCTGGAATTCCTTGCTGATCCCGATACCGGTGTCGCTGATCACAAATTCAAGCGTCGTATAACCTGTCGGCGCTCCAAAGCCTTCCTTCACTTCCAGTTTGATCCTGCCCTGCTTGGGCGTATATTTCACCGCATTGCTCATGAGGTTCAGCAGCAGCTGCGTCATTCTGAGCTTGTCGCACAGCACATATTCGGGCAGCTCGTCTGCCACAATGAACTCACAGTCATGATTGTGCGCCATGATCTCCGGTTTCATGAGATCTTCGATCTCTTTTATGATCTCCCGCAGGTTGATCCATGACTCCTCCAGCACCATGCGCCCGCTCTCGATCCGGCTCATATCCAGCACGTTGTTGATCAGCTGCAGCAGATGGTTGCTCGACGTCTTGATCTTCTGCAGGCTGTCGCTGACCCTTTCGGGCTCATCCAGATGGGCCTGAGCAATGTTGGCAAACCCGATGATGGCGTTCATCGGCGTCCGGATATCGTGAGACATATTGGAGAGGAACGTACTCTTGGCGTCATCCGCCTGACGGGCCTGTTCCAGCGCTGTCTCCAGAAGTCTTCTCTTTCTGAGTTCCTCCTGTCTCTCCTCCTCAATGTTGGCGAATCCCAACAGCATCTGCATGGATCTGCCCGATCCGATCCGCACTGCCTTCACCTGATAATACTGCGGCGCGCCTGTATTTCCGGTGCGGAAGGTGAATGTAAATCCGCTCTTTTTGCGGAGTACTTTTTCCACGTTCCGGATATCCAGCTGCTGCAAAAAGTTTTCGCGGTCCTGCCTGGAGACCCCTTTATAGGCAAAAGCTTCTATGCTGTCCGTGTAGCTGGGAACAAATACACTCCTGTATTTGTTCATGAGTCTTTCATTACGCCTGTAGATCTCATAGGAATCAGCTTCCAGATCGACCAGGTAGACTGATTCGTACTCTTTGGTCAGTCCCATGATCAGATCCATGCGGCGGGTATTCTCAATCTCGATCTTCTTTCTCTCTGTCACGTCGCATACTATGATCAGAGCCATGATATCTCCGGTCAGATCATCTCTGGAAAGCACGATGATCTGCTTCAGCCACAGACGGTTTCCGAATCTGTCCTTTACCATGTATTCTGTCCAGGGTTCTCTCTGCCCCATCTCAAACAATGTGAGCAGATTCTCAATGCGCATCAGCTCTTCATACTGCTGCACGTTGTCCGAGAGGATCCTCTTTCTCCACGCAGATATATGCAGGTCAAAGGGGCCGGTAACTCCGCTTTCATCTACCTGATAGAAGATATCTTTGTCGAGATAGTCTGCAGAGATCATCTGGTTACGGGTCACATTGGCCTCGAATGTGCCGACGGAATCATATGCGACGGTGCCCCGGAAGATCTTCCCGCGCGCCTCGGAGATTTTCTCTGCCGCAGAAGCGTCGTCGGCGCTTTCCCCGGATAATAGTCCTGTTCCGCTGATCTGTTCCCCTTCATCCTTTCGCACGCATGCGAATGCTTTCACGGGAACGCCGTCCCTCTTTTCAAGGATCCGGTTCTCCACGGTCTTCCGGCTGCCGTCCTGCATCTGGTAAGAAAGCGTAAAACAATCCTGCTCGGCCAGACGCTTGCGGATATTCTCAACGCTTCCCTGCATGAATCTCCACTTCGCATACCCGGGATCCAGTCTCGTGCTGCTGTAGACATTGTTGAACTCGGAATAGGACAAGGTAAGGACTGGGTCTTTGTCCTGCACATCGTCCGCTTCCATGATCTTTTCGATCGTATCCTGTTCCAGGTCTAGCAGATAGATCCGGCTGTATTCCTGCAGAAAGGACTGCAGCAGCATTTCTTTATACTGTTCGATCATAGCGCCTCCTTTATCATGAAAGCATTCCGGTCGATAGTGTCCTTCGAAGGATCAATAGTCAACCTTCATCAGACACAGTCCCTGCGCGGGCGCCGTATAGCCTGCCAGCTTCCGGTTCTTGCCCTCCAGGATCCCTGCCATATCCTCCGGTTCTCTCTTGCCGTAACCGACCTCCAGAAGCGTTCCCGTCATGATCCTGACCATATTCTGCAGAAAGCCGTTTCCGTGGTAGTAGAAGCGGATATAACTGCCGCTCTGCTCGATCCGGATCACGTCCACAACGCGGATCGTCGACTTTTTCATGCGCGTATTCCCGCAGAAGCTGCGGTAATCGTGCATGCCAGTCAGATATTCCGCGGCTTCCCGCATGCGGTCCACGTCCGGCTCCCGCTCCAGCACTGTCACATACCGCCTGTCAAATACAGGCTTGGTCGGTCCGTACCAGCAGGTATAGCGGTAGGTCTTGCCGATCGCCTTAAAGCGGCTGTGGAACCGGTCTGCCGCCTGCTTCACGCTGTTCACGCTGATGTCATCGGGAAGATAGCGGTTCATATACGCCTGAATTTCATCCTCGGATTTCTCTGTGTCCAGAAGCACGTTGCAGGTCATGGCGCGCGCGTGCACACCCGCGTCCGTACGCCCCGCGCCGATGACCGTCACGGTCTCTCCCTCGGGCAGGTCCAGCATCTGGCTCAGCACACTCTCCAGTTTCCCCTGTATTGTCAGATCCGTATCCGGCTGATGCTCCCAGCCAAAATACCGTGTGCCGTCATAGCTGACGACAAGCTTGAAATTCTTCATCTTACACCTGCCAATTTCCCCTAATATTTTCTCCTCAGGAGCGCGAACAGTTCGTCCGCCGCTCTCTTGTTCTCCACCGTGAGCACCTCCGCGCCGCTTCCGTAGATCACGCGGATCGTGGGCAGTTCAATGTGGTAGCCGCCCATCGCGCTCTCTTCGTCCCTGCTCTCCCGGCCCGGGATCACGCCCCTGATCCTGTCAAGCGGGATATACCTCCAGGAAAATCCCCGGTCCGGTATATAGAGCGCTTTCTCACTCAGATGATATTGTTCTATGACTCTGGATCCCTTAAAGTCTCTGCCGGGATCCTCCATAGCAAATTCCGGCAGAACCGGTCTGTATCCCCATAACGCCATCGCATTATCTCCCGCACCGCCTGATCGGCCGTCAGTTTGTCCTAATTATAGCATATTCCTTACAGTGCAAGAAGTTCCATGGCCTGCTGCTGCAGGGTCTCCCTGCGGTCCTTTAAGAGGAGCAGCCGGTTGTAGCGGTAAAACGCGTCGTTGCCGCACTCATTGACAAACTGCAGGCTGTAATAGCCGGCTGTAAGTTCCGACAGAAACAGGACGATCTCCTGTCCCTCGCCAAAGGTGGCGGAAAGGAAGCGGAAACTGTTGGTGAGGTGTCTGTCAGCGGCTTCGATCTGCGTCTTCCTGTCGGCCTCAGAAGCGTCAAAGGCAGCCTTAAGGAGCATAAAATCATGCCGCGCATCCTGCGTGCCCTGAAGAAGCAGCATTCTCTCCATCTCCCCGAGCCGCATAGAGACCTTTCTGGCGATCTTCTCCTCTTCCCGGGAGAGCATTCTCGCTTTCTTCCGTCTTGCGATCTCCTCCTCGCAGGCAAGGCGCCTTGCGGACACCAGCGCGCGGGCGCTCTGTTCTCCGCCGTCCGCGGAAACCGCCCCGGCGTTCTTGAGGTCTCTGCGGATCCCCGCGAGTTCCCGCAATACGCGCTCCTGGATCTCCTTGTTCTCCGCGTAGGCGGTAAACTCCTGATTCAGGCTGTCGATCAGAAGTCCCAGGATACTGAGCTTTTCGTCAAAAGGAGCCTCGCGCAGCGCGCCGCTCTCCTCGGGCACGGCGCCTTCGAGGATCTCCGGGATCCTGTAAAGCGTGCGGTACTTGCCGTACAGTTCATAGTAAGAGGCAAAGTTGGAGGCGATCTCCGGATCCTGCAGATACTGGACGCAGAGCCTCTCGCCCGCCTCGATCCCCATCTTCTCGTAGACCTTGAGGATCCGGGACAGGTCCTCCCATCCTCTCGCGGTGACGAACTGCCTGCCGTCGATCTGTGTTTTGACACTGTAGAAATCCTTCTTGCGGATTTCCAGATAAGAAAGGATGGCTCCGTGGATGCCCGCCTGGTAGGCGTATTCCTTCCAGACTGTGAAATCCTCCTCAATATCGATCCTCTTCACGCGGTCCAGCGTCACGATGTCAAAATCCCGCACGGACTTGTTGTACTGAGGCGGATTTCCGGCTGTGACGATGATAAAGCCCTCCGGCACCTTGTGGTTTCCGAACATCTTGTACTGCAGAAACTGCAGCATGGTCGGCGCCAGCGTCTCGGAGACGCAGTTGATCTCGTCCAGAAAAAGGATTCCCTCTGCTATGCCTGAGGCCTCGATCCGGTCATAGACCGACGCCACGATCTCACTCATGGTATATTCCGTGACAGCGTGCTCCTCCCCGCCGTATTCCTTGCGCGAGATGAAGGGCAGGCCTATGGCGCTCTGCCTTGTGTGGTGCGTGATGGTGTAAGAGATCAGGCTGATCCCCAGCTCCCCGGCGACCTGCTCCATGATGGCTGTCTTGCCTATTCCGGGAGGTCCCATCAGGAGGATGGGTCTCTGCCTTTCCGGCGGAATTTCATAGGCGCCGGTCTCGTCCTTCTTCAGGTAGGCCCTGACTGTATTGATGACTTCCTGTTTGGCTTCCTTAATGTTCAGTTTGATGCTCAATTTGCTCCCTCACGTTTCTCCACTGTCTCCATCCCCTCGGGGGTCAGGAATAACTTCATTGCCCAGTCCGGCACGCCGGTGTCGTCGAGTTCCTCGTCACGCCAGAACACAAATGCCGTCTCATAATCGGTCGGCTTCTTCGGATATTCGCCAAAGCCGTCCGTAAAATACATAAGTCCCTTGAGATTTTCCAGTTCGCCCGCTGCCCGCAGGTCCTCCACGTAGTTGAAGACCGGCCGGAAATCCGTGCCGAATCCCCCCTTGACCTCAAACTCCCTCGCGTACTGCTGCAGATCCGACAGATCTGTGATCACGCGGTCGTTCTGCACCTGGTCGTCGCATTCGATCAGGTGGATCTGCGTCTTCTTGAAGAAGCTGCTGATCCCGGAGAGGAGGTCCGCCGTCTCATTGAGGAACTGCTGCACCAGGACTTTCTGACACGAAGCCGACGTATCGATGGCGATCACAAGCGAATCCACTTTCCGGATCTCCCGGAACTCGTTCTCCTCGATGAGGGGCATATTGCCGTACAGTTCCATTCCATAGTAATAGAAGCCGTAATCAAAGGAATCGAGATCTATGCCGGCTTCCTCCCGCAGGATGGAAAATCTCTGCAGAAATTCCCTGTAATCGGTCCGTTTTCTGCTCTCGAAGCGGAGGATCCTGGAGAGAGAGCCGTGCTCGCTGCTCTTCTCTTTTCCCATGATCTCCAGATCCGCCTCGATCTGCTCCGCGTTCTTCTTCCACTCATCTTCTTTGGGCCGCACCGGTTTCAGATCACGGGATTCCTGCGTCTTTTGCTGCCCGTCCTCTCCGTCCTTATTGGGAGGCGCGCCGGGCGGTGCCTCCTTCGGCTTTTTCTGCGGCTCCTCATCGTCTTCCATGCGCTGCCAGAAGCTGTGGTCGTCTACCGTAAACTCCCTTCTGAGGGCCTCCTCCACGCTGTAATCGCGGTCCCGCGAGAGGAACCACGCGTAGATCTTTTCCGCCGTCAGGATCTTGAGCTCTCCCTCCAGCTTTTCATACCAGCCCTCCCGAAACGTCGAGTGGGACCTTGCGATCACATCATAGGACATGGAATCCACCACGGATTCCGCCGCTATATCACAGCACAGGTCCCAAAGCTCCGGGTCCTCCCTATTCCTGGCTGAAAACATGTGCCGGAAAAGACAGTGCAGAAGCATGTGCACATAGGTCCTGTTCAAGCGGCGCGGTCTCTCCACATACACCTGCAGTAAAAACCCCGGATTAAACCGTATATAGGCGGCGTCCGTTCCTACGGACGAGGTCCTCAGATCCATCTTAAATCCGAGGCTGTTCAGGGCCGGGGCCATAAAGCGCATGGACAGAAGAAGCTCCGTGCGCACCGCGTCCAGGATCCGGAATCCCATTTCTTCCAGTTTTACTCTGGTCTCAGACATCATTACCTCCATGTCGAGGCGCTAAGCCTCTTGTAAGCCCTTACCAGTCTTCCAGTTCCAGCGAAAGCCCGGTGTCCTGCTTATTAACCTTGCGCCCGCTTTCCATCAAAAGCGCGCAGATCGCGGTCTCTTTTCTGTCCGACGCTGTCCGGAGCGCCGCGGCGATGGCGTCCTCATCCGCCATTCCCTTCTCCGTGATCATGCGCACACGGTCGATCATCCCGCGCTTTATGAATAAGTCCAGCGCCTCAGCGGCATGCCCGCGCAGGAACTCTGTGTACCTCATCTGTGAGACTTCGTCGAGGTCATGGGGGTACATCAGGCGGTCCGTGGCGATGACGGCCGCGAAGGACGGGTCATCGTGTTCCATAAACGAAAAGAGCCGGTCGTATTCTCTGTAACGGATCTCCTTTTTGTGCACACAGTTCCTGTATGCGTATCCGCCTCCCTCATAAGCGAACTGGATGGTCCTTGCCATTGTATTCTCCGAGGCGATCAGGGCATAGGAGGGAAATGACAGGCAGATCTCCTCTGCCGGAAGATGCATATGAAAGCTCATGGCGTGATCATTGTCCCCCAGCATTTCCTTCATCAGTGCATAGGGGCTCTCGCCGTACAGTTCGATCGTTTCCAGCTCGCTGCACTGCCGGATCACGCCGTCATAGTAGTCCTCCACACTGTCATACAGCGTCATTCTCCGGAGGTTCGCGCAGTTATGGAAGGCGAACAGGCTGAGTCTCCTCAGAGAAGCCGGGAGGCTGACCTCCAGAAGGTCCGCGCGCCGCTCGAAGGCGTGTCTTCCGATGCTGCGCACCGCCAGCCCGCCGATCTGTTCCGGGATCGTCAGACTCTTCACGCTCCCTTCGAATCCGGTTATTTCCAGGCATTTCTCCCGCTGATACTCTATTGTGTCATAAACTAAAGGCATAGATCCGATGCTCCTTCCTACTGCTGAAAATTATAGCAAATCGGAAGCCATCACACCATTGCCTGTTGATATTGTCCGTCTGCAGCTGCGCAGGCGCGTCACAAGCCCGCAGCCTTCTGCTGCACAAAAAAAGAGCCGCCCTGAGGCGGCTCTTTCAATATTGCCTTTGTGTGATCCTGGCCTATTCAGTGATCCTGGGCTGCTGCATGATCTTTTCAGTTCAGGATCCCGTCCAGAATATTCAGGTTCTCGACGTCGATCGCATTTTCCGTGATATGTGCGGGGACCTCCAAACTCTCAAGCGTATCGAATTCGTTAAAGCGGAAGGTCAGTGTGAAAGACTTTGCTTCTCCGTCCCAATCCTGGTTTCCGGTCATGCGCTTCATCATTACATTTCCAAGCGCCGTGCAGTCGAACCGGAACTCGGCGGGATCGCCGGTCTTTTTGTCGACAAAGACGGTGATATCGGCAGAGGCCTCCGTCAGGTCCAGATCCTCCGGCAGTTCAAACTCTCCGTACTCCGAAGCGCTTGTCACAAGGTCCTGCAGCGCCGGTCCGCTGAAATGGACGTCCATCCGGCGCACTTCCCGGTCGCCGAGCATCTCTGTCTCCTTAGAGGTTTCAGCCTTGATCTCTCCCTTCATGATCTTCTGAATCATGCCCAATACGAACTTGGTGCTGTCAAAAGATTCTGTCTTTTCGCTCTCTGTCCCTGTCCCATGATGCCGCAGCCACTTACCCTTTTGAAGATTTATGTAGGAAGTGAATCCATCTTCCTCCTGCAGCGCATAATTCTCAAGCGCCACCGGATAGGAAAAACCGAGCGCTTCGATCGTAACAGTCCCCGTTTCGTGGGACCGCATGTGCTCGCCGGTCAGTATTTGCACTTCGAGATCGGCATCGACTCCGATATCAACGCCAATTCCCATATAGGAGATGGTTCCGTCATAATCCGCGATCAGTTCACCAGTCACGGAATTCAGTTTCTGCATTTTGCTGACCGTTTTGCCTGCGACACCGGGCGGTGTGGAGTTAAAGTGATTATATGCGGCCAAAGCACCGATGATGACTGCCGCTGCTGCGATAATAGCAGCAATGACTCCTTTTTTCATTTGTTACTCCTTGAAGATATTTGCTTAGTTACCTGCAGGAGTCTCCTTTCCATAGCGGAGCGGCATGGAGATCTTCTCGTTGAAGAACTGGATGACCGGTCCCATACAGAAAGCGGTCAGCACCGTTCCAATGCCCACTGTGGCGCCCAGCAGTCCGCCCACCGCGACACAGATAAAATCCGTGGACACGCGCACGATTCTGAACGTCCATCCTTTTCTCTCCGAGATCGTCAGCGCGATCCAGTCATAGGCCGATACTCCCATGTCCGCCACGAAATAGAGGGAGGCTGCAAAGGAAGCCAGGATCAGCGCCAGCAGCATCAGAACTACCCGCAGAAAGACAGAGGGAGCGGGGAAGATCCGGGAGAGGATCACGTCCGTGTACTCCACCACATATCCCAGAAGAAAGAGATTGATGATGGTGCCCAGACCGATCATGCGCCTGTTAAAAAAGAACATAAATACGAGCAGGACCGCGTTCAGGATCACATAGAAAGTGCCGAAGGAGAGGGGCGTCAGTCCCCATGTTCCGTGGGCGAAGACCTGAAAGGGGTCCATGCCGAACGCCGTAAAGCCGAAAGTTCCCGCGGCAACGCCGGACAGTAATACTCCTGTTATACACATTAAAAGACGTTTTTTCATCTCATCCATTACAATATCACCCTTTTGTGTTTATTTTATGTACTGCCGTGCAGATCTGTGATCTGCACGCATGATATTGATGCAAAAAACAGCTCTCTGCCGTATGCAACGGCAGAGAGCCGGTCCTGTCAACAATTCGCAGACTGATCCGTATTATTCTACATATCCGTCAGGGTTCTTGCTCTGCCAGTTCCAACCGTCCCTGCACATGTCTTCCAGGTTCTTCTCCGCTGTCCAGCCGAGCACTTCCTTCGCCTTTGCGGGGTCGCTGTAGCAGACCGCGATGTCACCGGGTCTCCTGGGATCGATCACATAAGGAAGATCCTTGCCGCAGGCCTTGGAGAACGCCTTGACGATGTCAAGAACGCTGTATCCGTGTCCGGTTCCGAGGTTGAAGATGTTGACGCCGTCCAGCTTCTCCATGCCCTCGATCGCTTTGACGTGGCCCTTGGCCAGGTCAACAACGTGGATATAATCGCGGATTCCGGTTCCGTCCGGCGTGTCGTAATCGTTGCCGAATACATGAACCTTCTCCAGCTTTCCGGACGCCACCTGCGCGACATAAGGAAGCAGGTTGTTGGGGATTCCCTTGGGATCCTCTCCGATCATGCCGCTCTCGTGAGCTCCGATGGGATTGAAATAACGGAGCAGCATAACTTTCCAGCGGTTGTCCGCTTTCCAGATATCTGTCAGGATCCTCTCCTGCATGGATTTGGTCTCGCCGTAAGGATTGGTCGTGATCCCCTTGGGGCACTCTTCCGTGATCGGCACAAACGCGGGATCGCCGTAAACAGTCGCCGATGAGGAGAATACGATCTTGAAGCAGTCGTGCTCTCTCATGGATTTGCACAGCGTCAGTGTGGATCCCAGGTTGTTCTCATAGTATTCGATGGGCTTTCTGGTCGACTCGCCGACCGCTTTGTAACCCGCGAAATGAATAACCGCGTCGATCTTTTCCTTATCAAAAAGCGCGTCAAGCGCTGCCTTATCGCAGATGTCCAATTCGTAAAAGGCAGGTCTCTTTCCGGTGATCGCCTCAATGCGATCAACGACCATTGCCTTGGAATTATAGAGATTATCCGCGATCACAACTTCATAACCGGACTGCAGCAGTTCCACTACAGTATGACTTCCGATAAAACCTGTTCCGCCCGTAACCAGTATTGCCATGGTGCTACCTCCTTCACCTGATTGCTTATCTCATATCTATAATAATGCAAAAAACAGATTTCTTAAACAATGTATTTTTGCACACTTTTTGATTCCTTTTGTAATGTTCGCGTATAACTGTTGACAGCTGTCATTTCAGCACGCACTCCATGAGGACCGGATTGTGATCAGTCCGGACAAATCCCATATCCTGCGTCTCACAGCTCTTCACATTGATGTTGGAGGAGACGATGAACCCGTCGATCACATAGTATTGGAATGTGTCATGATCGGCTCCCTCGTAAGGCTGATCCAGAGAACGGCATGTCGGAACACGGCTGTCCATGAGACACTGCCAGGCATCCCCGAACTCCTCTGTGTCGATCGTGCCGGGCTGCCACTTGCCTTCCTGCTGCGGATAGGCGCTGATATCCGTATTGTTGAACGCCTGGTTAAAATCGCCGCCGGCTATGACATAGTTTCCCTTCGCTGCTTCCTCGTTCAGGATGTCCCGCAGCGCTTTCGTCTGCGCGATCTTTCCATCGCCGTCATCAAATGCTTCCAGATGCAGGTTGATCAGGACCAGCTCTTTATCAGTCTCCCTCACCGGAGTTCTCGTGATGAGCAGGCAGCGCTTGAGATTGCCCAGCCTGACCGGCCACCTGAAGGGGCAGGGAAGCTGGATCCGCTCAGCCGACTCAATGCTGATATCCGTAAGCGTCATAATGCCGCTGCGGACTTTTCCGATCGGCGGGATCGGGAAGGGAACAAACTCCACGTCATAGTTATAGGCAAAAGCCGGAATATAGTCCAGCTCATAGTCTTCCATCAGCGTGTTGTTGATCCCGATCAGCTCATCGATATGGAAGGAACGGGTGCTGTCGCGGTCTACTTCCTGCAGAAAGCACACGTCCGGCTGCAGCTGTGCGGTTGTCTGTTCAATACCGGCAAGATTGCTCCGGACTCTCTCTCTGTCTGCCGTCATAACGCGCTTTCCGCCGTCCATGAAGAAATCCGCGTTGTCGCCGAGCGCCCCGTATCCGCAGTTCCAGGTCATCACCTTAAGGGAAACGCCCGGATAGATGGGATCACCGGGCCAGGGGCTGACTGCCACATGTTCTCTCTCCTGCGGCCTGTACTCCGTCAGCGTCAGATATTCGAGAAGACCCGCGAACAGGATCGCCGCGAGCAGGAACATCGACAGCAGAAACCGCAGTATTTTGGCGGCGGGACCTTTGCTCCGGGACCGGGTATTTGTATTGTCCGGTTTATACTGTTTGTTTTCCTTATCCATTTCCCTCCTCACTGGCTGAACATATTCATCAGCCTGTACATCAGGGGCATCACGCACGCCAGCCATCCGGCGATAAAAATGACCAGATGCTTCTTCTTTAAGATGATCGCGGCAAACTCCCGGATCATGGCGCTGGGCCAGTAATACGGCGCGACATGGGCGCCGATCCCCGTACACTCCAGGTCCATTTCCCTGCACAGGCTCAGTGCCCGGTAAACATGATAATTGCTGGTGACAAGCGCCGTATAGCGCGGTCCCTGCCGTCCCTCAATAATGGCCTTGGAGAAAAGCAGGTTCTCGCGGGTCGTCGCTGACCTGTCCTCCCGGATAATGTGGTCCTGCGGGATCCCGTGCTCCAGAAGGTACTCCTCCATGGCTTCCGCCTCAGAGCGCGCCTCGTCCCCGCCTTTTCCGCCGGAAGGGATCATGACCGGCGGCGTGGGGTCCTTGCGATAGACCTCGATCGCCTTGTCGATGCGGTCAGCCAGGAGTTTGGATACTTTGGATCCGCCGATCAGTCCGCAGCCGTGAATGATGACATAGTCAAAATCCCTCTTGCGGGGAATGATCTGCAAAAGGACCGTGTAGCTCATGAAAGCGACGAAAACAAGCGACCCGTATGTCACTGACAAACTGATAAATAAAAGGATCCGCATACCGGTCGTGACAAACTGCGCCGTATCCTCCGCCCAGAAATAGGGGAAGATGTAGAACAAAAAGGTGCAGACCTCTCCTGCTCCGACGACCAGTCCCAGCAAAAGCGACAGCATGTTGGCAAGGCTGTGCCCCTCCCGCCGGTACATGATCACGCCGTTCGCGATCAAAAGACCGGGCACCGACAAAAGGACAATAAAGACCACCACCGTGATCACTCTTGCTGTGAGGCCAAAATACGGACCCGACAGCGCGCATACCAGCGGTACCGTGGAAGCGGCAGACAGAAGCAGGAAAATACTGTTTCTGAACCGGCTTCGATCCGCGGCGATCGCAATTGCAAGGATCCCCCAGAAGATCACGCAGGGAACTGCATATTCAAACACTCTGCTCCAGTAGGCACCCATCTATATCTCTACTCCTTACTGCTCTGCTTCCACAGGAACTCCGCTCCGTCACTGTATTCACCGGAAGCGGACCTGTATTCTTTCTTCAAATGATCATCCCCGATTATACCATTTTCAGGACATTATGAAAACGGGGCGTCTCCTTCCCCGGAAAGAGACGCCCCGTATGGGTTTTGCCAGTCTGCAGTTATGTTCGCCGCTCAATGATTAGCCATCATCTTGACGCGGTTGAGCGCATCTGCGACAGCGGGAATGCTGATCAGGATCAGTACGACGACCGCTTCGCCGGCAATATAAATAATGTTGTAGACAGCGGAGTAAGCAGCAGCGTTCCAGCCCTCCCATGCGTATTCGCCAAAGAAGATCCAGCCGGATAAGAAGGCAAAGAACCAGCGGCCGACGCAAGCCGCAAGATAACCGATGTGAAGACCGTACTTCTTTGAAGCAAAGAAGCCGGAAAGACCAAACGCGGCAAAGGCGAGGCCGTAGTCAATAAAGACCTGCACAGGCGTCAGGATATAGGGGCCCAGGAAAAACTGTAAGATACCATAGGCAAAGCCTGACACAACGCCTACTGCCGGGCCGAAGAAGTATCCGGGCAGGACCGCGAACAATGTCGAAGCCAGTGTGATCGATCCGCCTGTCGGAAATTCGAAGACCTTGATCATGCTGGTAATGCTGGCCAGTGCGATGCACATGGCGCTGAAGACGAGAATCCTGGTTGTTTTGTTCATAAAAAAACCTCCTTGTGTGTACAGGAGGAGAGTTGGGTCACAGCACAGCCGCGAAACGCAGCGAGACGCATTCGCAGTCCCCGCCGTTCTGACAGTACTATGTGCTTCCTTACGCCGGTATTACCCGGGTCAAGTAATAAGGGTCAGCCGCTCCGGTCGCTTGCGCGAACGGGCCGCTGTCTCAGCATCCGCTCCCCCAGCCAATATTTGTTTACGAGAGTAAGATACTCCTAATGGAGTGTTTTGTCAAGACGGGGCCGGACAGAAAACGGGACCGCCCGGAAGGCAGCCCCGTTTGCAATACCGATATTAAATGGTTGAAATGAATTACTTGACTTCGGACATTCCGAAAGGAAGGCCTTCGTTGAAGTTTCTCGCGTTCTCCATGGTGACCGCTGCGATCGCCTGCAGAGCTTCTCTTGTGAAGAATGCCTGGTGGGATGTCAGGATCAGGTTGGGGAACATGGTCAGTCTTGCAACGATATCCGTATCGATCATTTCGTCGGATCTGTCGTTGTAGACGTTGGGATCTTCGCCCTCGTAAACGTCCAGAGCTACGCAGTGGAACTTGTTGGCCTTGAGTCCTCTGATCAGAGCCTCGGGATCTACCAGAGGTCCGCGGGATGTGTTGACCAGCATGACGTTGTCCTTCATCAGCGCGATCGCGTCATCGTCGATCAGGTGATAGGTACCATTGGTACCCATGACCAGCGGTGCGTGAAGGGAGATGAGGTCAGCCTTGCGCAGAAGCTCTTCCTTGGTCACATAGCGGAGAAGTCCGCTCTCCTCAAGTGCCTTGTTGGGGAATGCATCCCAGCCGAGAACAGTCATGCCGTAGCCCTTGCAGATGTTGGCCATGATCTGGCCGATCCTGCCGGTTCCCATGATGCCTGCCACCTTGTTGTGAAGGTCAAGTCCCAGAAGTCCGCTCAGCGCGAAGTTGTTGTCCTTCACCTTGATATAGGACTTGTGGATGCGGCGGTTAGCGGCCTGAAGGATCGTCATTGCATGCTCAGCAACTGCGTAGGGAGAATATGCAGGAACACGGAGAACGGTAATACCGCACTCTGCAGCTGCTTTCATGTCAACATTGTTGAATCCGGCGCAGCGAAGAAGGATCAGCTTTACGCCGCACTCATTGAGGACCTGCACGACTTCACGGGGAGCTTCATCATTAACGAAGATGCAGACTGCGTCATAGCCCTTTGCAAGATTCGCGGACTCGATCGTGAGACGGCTGTTAAAATACTTGATGTCTACATTGTAAGTGCCTTCGCCCTTGTCTCTGGAGAGCTCACTGAAGAACATGCGGTCATAATCCTTGGTTCCGAAGAAAGCGACTTTCAGGATTTCTTTCTTCTTAGCCTTGGGAGCGATATCGGCAAGTACTTCCTCAATCTTGGCGATCGCAGCTTCTTCGTCCGGTCCATCTGCAGTAATGTTCAGGACAGATCCCTTAGCTGCATGAAGCGCGAGGATCTGGAGCACATTGTTGCCGGAGGCTACATTTCCGTTGCACTCAACCATAACTGCACTCTTGAAATTGGTGCATGCCTGTGCCAGAAGAGCAGCAGGACGCGCATGGATTCCCAGCGAATTCTTTACTGTGTACTGTAATGATTTCATAGATTTCCCTTCTCTCAGATAATATAATGTGGACAGTTCCATACATAATATGCTAACGATATTATATACATTTTGACCGAATAATTCAATTCAAACCGAATCCATATTGTCATTTTCCACAATTTTTCTTCTTGATCAACAAAGAAGGAAAATCTACTGTCCGCGCCTCTCTATTTGGTCGTGATCTTCCTGTACTGCGCGGGCGACACGTCAAAAGTCTTCTTGAAAACCCTTGAAAAATGCTCCGCGTTGGGGTAACCGATCGAATAAGAAATATTCTCAATGGTCATATTGCCGTTCCTGAGCAGTGTTTTGGCCCTCTTCATGCGGACCTGTGTGACCTGCTCTCCGAAAGTCTTGCCCGACTTCTCGCGGATGAACTTGGAGATGTAGGGCGTAGAGAGATGGAACTCTTTGGCGAGGTCCTCCAGCGTGACTGTCTGATAGTTGGCCTGGATGAAATTGAGCATCGCGATCAGTCTGTTGTCCTTCTCGACAGAGCTGTCCTGCAGCTGCGGGAGCTTGTTGACCGCGACGACCAGCGCGTTGATGGACGCGTGGATGATATCCTCGTGAATGCCGACGCCCCAATAGGTCTTGCCGTTGCAGAGGACGCCTACATAAGCCATTGCCTTGGAGGAAGATCCTCTCGCAAGCGCGTGCTCTTCATAGGTGGACAGCTCGTAGCTCACGCCAAAATACTGCTTGATCGTATTGCTCACCGCATCCAGACGTCCGTTTCCGTTGGCATCGACAACGGTCTTGCGGTCGCCTTCCATGATCGTGGCCTCTGCCATAATGCCGTCCACCTGGCGGAAATGGCACTCGGGAATAGTAAAGCGGGGCGTATGCTCGACATATCTGTCTGAGAAGATCTCGTAGACAGCCTGCGGAGACAGTTCGCTGTGCGTCTCGTCCGAGACCTGCTTCACCGCGTAACCCACTTCCTCTCTCATCTTCTCAGGCAGCACGATCGCGTAATTCTGCTTGAGCACATACGCGACGCCGCCCTTGCCGGACTGGCTGTTGATGCGGATGACGTCCGAATCGTAGGTTCTCGAGACGTCCTGCGGATCGATGGGCAGATAAGGCACGGTCCACTTGTTGGGATCGTGGATCTCTTTGTAAGTCATTCCCTTGGAGATCGCATCCTGGTGGGAACCGGAGAAAGCGCTGAATACGAGGTCTCCCGCGTAAGGCTGCCTTGCGTGGACCTCCATCCTGGTCAGACGCTCATAGGTCTCGCGGATCCTGGGCATGTCTGTGAAGTCAAGCTCCGGATCGATGCCGTATGCAAACAGGTTCATAGCTACCGCGACAATGTCCACATTGCCGGTTCTCTCGCCGTTTCCGAACAGCGTGCCTTCCACGCGGTCCGCGCCTGCAAGGACGCCGAGCTCCGTGTCCGCGACGCCGCACCCGCGGTCGTTGTGGGGGTGGAGACTGAGCACTACGCCGTCTCTGTATTTCATATTCTTATTCAGATACTCGATCTGGGAGGCAAAAATGTGCGGCATAGCTGTCTCTACCGTTGCGGGAATGTTGATGATAGCCTTCCACTCGGGCGTAGGCTGCCATACGTCCAGCACCGCGTTGCAGACTTCGAGCGCGTACTCCACTTCCGTGCCGTGGAAGCTCTCCGGGCTGTACTCGAACATAAAGTTGCCGTCCGTCTCATCTGCCAGTTCCTTAAGGAGCTTCGCGCCGTCGACTGCGAGTTTCTTGATCTCCTCCTTGTTCTTTTTAAAGACCTGCTCGCGCTGGGCCACGGACGTTGAATTATAGAGGTGTACGACTGCCTTGGGAGCTCCCTTGACCGCCTCAAATGTCTTGCGGATAATGTGCTCTCTGGCCTGTGTCAGCACCTGGATCGTGACGTCGTCCGGGATCATGTTTCTCTCGATCAGCGCGCGGAGGAAATCATATTCCGTCTCGGACGCAGCCGGGAAGCCGACCTCGATCTCTTTAAAACCGATCTCGACCAGCATCTGGAAGAACTCGATCTTTTCTTCAAGACTCATGGGCTCGATCAGGGCCTGATTGCCGTCGCGCAGGTCGACACTGCACCAGATCGGGGCCTTCTCGATGTGATCCTTCTTAGCCCAATCCAGGCACTCCGTCGGGGGAAGGAAGTATTGCCGCATGTATTTCCTGTAGTTCATCATGATCGTTTCTCCTCTCGTTTTCCTGCCTTCTTTATGGAGCGGCAGGTTTATATATGCTCCATATGGTTTAAAAATTATCAAAAACCGTGACTTCAGTTTATCCCTCGAGAGGCTTTATGGGAATGATTATATTTATTCAGTCTGGTTGATTATTTTTAACCGATTCAATTCCGTTTCATTCTCTCATACAGGAATTGAAAAAGCTTCACGATGACATGCGCAGACTATTCAGCGCCTTGATCAGGCAGCCCGGATCAGACGCAAAAAAACGGGGCCGCCAATTGGCAGCCCCGTGCTTTCATTACAATTTGTATGAATGATCCAAAAACCGTATTCTTACTTTCCGTCGAAGATCAAAGCGGAATCGACGCGGTAGCCCTCAAGGAACTTTCTTCCTTCCAGACCTGCCAGTTCGATCATAAACAGCATACCCACGACTTCGCCGCCCAGTTTCTCAACGAGCTGCGCCATTGCCTTTGCTGTGCCGCCGGTTGCCAGAAGATCATCCACGACCAGGCACTTCTGTCCGGGCTGGATCGCGTCGATATGCATCTCGAGCGTCGCCTTGCCGTATTCCAGATCATAATCCTGGGAAATGGTCTTCCAGGGAAGTTTGCCCTTCTTGCGGATCAGAACGAGCGGCTTATGGAGATTGTAAGCGAGCGCCGCGCCATAGATAAAGCCGCGGGACTCCGCTCCGACGATCACGTCAAAATCCAGATCCTTGATCATATTCTCCATGGAGTCGATCGCGAGTTTCAGACCATCAGCATCCTGAAAAACAGTTGTGATATCGCGGAACATAATGCCGGGTTCCGGGAAATCGGGAATAGTGCGGATATAATCTTCTAACTTTTTCATGATTACCCCTTTTCTATATGCTAAAGTTAATGGTTTGCTCAGCCGATTTTATTATAGCATACCTTTAGTCACTGGGTATCCCCGTAATGGACCGCGACGGGCATATTTTGCTCCACAAGCTCATAGATCGTCGGCATGGCCCAGGTGGGGCAGTTGATGCATCCGTGGGATCCGTTCCAGCGCCAGATATTGCCGCCAAAAGAGTAGCGCCATGAAGCGTCGTGCAGGCCGATTCCCGTGTCTGTCAGGCGGATCCAGTAATCCACGTCTGTTTCATATCCCCACTCGCCGTCGTCCTGCTTGTCGCCGCGGAGCGTGGTATCCCGCTTTTTGTCATAGGCAAAGAAGGCGCCGGCCGGGGTCCTGTGTTCACTGTCATTATTGCCCGAAACCACATCGGTCTCAAAGACAACGTCTCCGTCCTTATAGATCCACAGATGCTGCAGAGAGAGGTCGACTTCCACATAGTCGCCGCCAAAGCCGTGGTTGTCATCGGGATCCGCGTTCTCTGTCCTCCAGTAAACAGGCTCTCTCTCTGTCTGTTCGTTGTCTTCGAGCTCCCACCGCAGCTCCTCCGCTTCGTTCGTCTTGTCAATGCGGTAGCCGTAATAGCCCTTGCCGGGGAGCATGATCTCATCGCCGCTGTGGGTCGTAAAGGGGTGTTCTTTATAGACCGTGTCCACCTGGTCCGCCAGATCCTGAACGAATTCTGTCAGGCATTCTTCCCAGATGTCGTCATCTCTGTAATAGTCTCCTTCATCGTCAACTTCCAGCCAGTCCTTGAGATCCGTTCCGTCCAGGACCCTGGTCCCGCCGCCCGGCAGGTCATACACGATCCTGCCGCCGGCCAGTTCGTTGAGCTGCTCGACATCCTTTCCCAGTCTCTCATTGTCTTTGCGGACCTTGGGCGCCAGATAGATGCCCTGCCCGGCGTCCAGATCCAGGTTCTTCTTCTCTATGAGAGCTGCGTTCAGTACAGCCGCGTCCGCAGCTTTCATGTCCAGCGTGGTTCCTTCGACTTCCGGCGCCACGCAGAACTTGCCGTCCTTGTAGTCCAGGAATGCGTCCTCCGGCTTGATCATATTGGAGCTCTGCGTCTGCGGCACTGCATGGAAGATCGCAAGCAGCTTTTCAGTCGAATATTCTCTCTTTTCCGGAATCTCGTACTTCGTATTCCTGAATATGCCCAGGATCCATTTATAGGGACTCTGTTCCTCCATCAGGCGGTCCAGCCTTCCGTCCGGGACATAATGATAATCAATATCTTTTCCTTCAATTGTCAGAGGATCGCCGTCCCGGAAGGAAACCTTCATTTCATAGTCTCCCAGGACCTCCTCCACTTCACTGACGGTCATTGCAGCAACTTCATTTCCGTTGATGATCGTACCGGGAATGAAAGTGTCTCTATAGTCGTATGCTTTGCCGCATATAATGCTGCCGGCCAGCGCTGCGACGGAAATGCATGCTGCGATCGCGCCTTGCTTAAATTCATTTTTTCTTTCTATCATACGTACTTCCTTGTCTCACATCCCCGTATCGTTCTGGTGATACCACGACATTATAGCTCAAAGCATAGTCCGTTACAATGATGTAATGCATCATCCGAATGCCCTTTTCCCTCTTTGCGACCACTGTTTGATTTCCCTCTGAAGGCCCTCTCATACAGCCTTGTATGGTCAAAAAAAGAGCCGTTCTGCGATGCAGATCGGCTCTTGCAATGTCTGTATTCCCTCGGGAAGATTATC